>DASSLJ010000253.1:0-14847 GCA_035689585.1 Candidatus Dormiibacterota bacterium | reverse complement strand
CACCGCAGCCGCACCGCACGCGAGCATCCGTCGGTGCCTGCGGTCGGAGCGGCCCGATGACCGTCGTTCTCGCCAACGCACCGGTCAGCTACGGAGCGTTCGAGCTCACCGTCGGCATCATGCCGGGCGTGCCTGACGCGGAGAAAGTGCTGAGCGAGGTCGCGAGCGCGGGTTACGCAGGCATCGACCTCGGCCCACTCGGGTATCTCGGTGCGGCTGACGAAATCGGCCGGAATCTGCAGCGCCACAAGCTTGCGTTGTCGGGCGGATTCGTCGAGCTGCCGTTTCATGAGCTGGAGAAGATGCCGCGCGCGCTCAACGACCTGGGCGCCGTGCTCGACGTCTTCGACGCCGCGTCTCACAACGGCGCGCTGCGACCCAAACCGACGCTCGCCGCTCTCACGCGCGACAAATCGATCACGTTCGACGCGGACAGGTGGCGGCGTTTTGCCGAAGGCGTCGAGATGGCAACCGCCACGTGCCGTGAGCGCGGCTACGAGGCGACCTTTCACCACGAGACAGGCACGTTCGTCGAGACGCCGGCGGAGATCGAAAAAGTCCTCGAGCTCACGTCGATCGGACTGTGCCTCGACACAGGACATCTCCTGCTCGGCGGCGGCGATCCCGTCCGCGCCCTGCACGAATGGCGTCCGCGAATCAACCATCTGCACCTGAAGGACGCTCGGCGCGCTGTCGTCGAGCAGATCGTTCGCGAAAGCGCGCCTGTGTCTGAGATCTGGCAGCGGCACGCGTTCTGCCGGCTCGGGGAAGGCGACCTGGACGTCGACACGATGCTCGATCAGATCCGCAACTCGTACTCGGGCTGGATCGTCGTGGAGCAGGACGTCCTCCCCGAGGCAGACGGCAGGCCCGCGGCCGATCAGCGCGCGAACCGCGAGTACCTCGCGCGTCGCGGTTTCTGAATGGCGGTGTTCAAGTTTGGCCTGCTCGGCGCCGGCCGCATGGGCCGCAACCATCTGCGTGCGATCTCTGATTCAGAGCTGGTGACCGTGACCGCCATCGCGGAGCCGTCTGCCGACGCGCGATCGCAGCTGCCGAAAACGCCGGCGACGATTCACGACGATCTCGGCGCGATGCTCGCCGCCGGCGGAATCGACGCCGTCTTGGTGGCCGTACCGAGCGACCTGCATCTGGAAACGGTCAAGCAGCTGGTGGAGGCGCGGATGCCGGCGCTCTGCGAGAAACCGGTCGGCGTGACGCCCGCGCAGTCGCGCGAGGCCGCTTCGCGGGTCGCGCGCGCCCAACTCCCGTTTCAGGTCGGTTTCTGGCGCCGCTTCGTGCCGGCGCTGCGCAAGCTGCGCGACAGGATCCGCTCGGGTGAGCTCGGTGACATCTACTGCGTGGCGAATTTCCAGTGGGATGGCGCGCCGCCTTCGGCATACTTCCGCGCGCACAGCGGCGGCATCTTCGTCGACATGGGCGTGCACGAATTTGACCAGACGCGTTGGCTCACCGGCCAGGAGTTCGGCACTCTTACGTCGATCGCCAGTGGCGTGGCCTCCGAGCCATGGCCCGGAGACCCGGAAAGCGCGCATGCGATCGCGGAGCTGTCGGGCGGCTCGACCGCACTCGTCTCCCTCGGCCGGCGATTTCCGCTGGGCGACGTGTGCAAGGTCGAGGTGTTCGGAACCAGGGATGCGGAAGAATGTCGCTTCCTCTGGCCGCCGACGGCCGATGACACGTTCTTCTCCGCCCTCCGCGCGCAGGCCGAAAGCTTTGCGCGACACGTCGCCGGCGCACCGCGCGAAGGCGCCGGGGCCGAGGACGCCGCGGCCGCGCTGGAAGCCGCGGCGCGGGCGTCGGCCCAGGCCGTGACGGCATAGATGGAAGAGATCGGGATCGGCATCGTCGGCTACGGGATGATGGGCAAGGCGCACTCGTACGGCTACACCGTCGCGCCGGTGATGCGCCGCCTGAAGGTCAGGCCTCGCCTCAGGGTCATCAGTGGGCGCGACCGCTCCAAGGTCGCAGCCGCGGCGACGGCGTACGGCATCGGGGAATCGACCACCGATTGGCGCGAGCTGATCCAGCGTCCCGACGTCGACATCGTCGACATCTGCACGCCTCCGGGGACGCACGCCGAGATCGCGGCCCACGCGGCGCAAGCAGGCAAGGCGGTGATCTGCGAGAAGCCGCTCGCGGTGACATACGCCCAAGCGATCTCCGCCCTCGATGCCGTGCGCGAGGCGGGGGTCCTGAATGCCGTCGGCTTCAACTACCGCCGGCTGCCCGCCGTCTCGCTGATGCAGCGGATGATCGGCGAGGGCGCGGTCGGCACGATCAGGCTCGTCCGCGCCACGTGGTTGTCGGACGAGTTCGTCGATCCCGCAATCCCATTCGATTGGCGCTTCGATCACGCCATGGGTGGCTCGACGATCGCAGACCTCGGCAGTCACCTCATCGACATGGCGACGTGGATGGCCGGCCCCATCGCCGAGGTGAGCGGACAGATGGCGACGTTCACGACCGAACGCTCGAGCAAGGCCGTGACAGTGGACGACGCGTCTTCGGCGCTCGTGCAATTCAAGTCCGGCGCCCGCGGAGTGTTCGAGATGGCGCGCACGGCGGTGCGCCGGCCGTGCGACTTCACGTTCGAGGTCAACGGCGACCAGGGGACGCTTGTGTTCGACTACGCGCGGCTCAACGAGCTGCGATTCGGCGATGGCGCCGACCAGGTCGAGCTGTATGGAATGAGGACGATCCGCGCCGAGCACGAGACGCACCCTTACGCGCGCAACTGGTGGCCGGTCGGGCAAGGCGTCGGTTATGGGTCGAGCTTCGTCAACCACCTCGGTGACCTCCTCGAGGCGTGGCCGGACGGCCCGTGGCAGCCTGACTTCGCCCAGGGGGCGGCCGTCCAGCAAGTGTGCGAGGCGATCGAACGCTCGGCGATCGAGCGCCGATGGGTCGACGTCGACGAGATCACCGCGTCCTCGGCGCGCGCTAAATCGTCCTTGACGATCAATCAGGCTTGACCTATCGTTCTGGAACGCTCCAGAACCGCCTGGTCCTGATGTTCTCGTTCTCGCTTATTTAGGGAGGGGAAGCATGGCGAGCACAAGCACACCCATGGGAGGCAAGGCCGTCACCGGTCAAGGCCTTTTCACCCGCCAGTCCTCCGGCCTTGTCCGCGAGCTCGGCATTCCGGCCGCCACAGGCATCGCCCTGGCCTCGGTGGCCGTGGTCAACACGTTCATCAACTTCTACTCCGGTCTTTTCAACTTCACCAAGGTCGACATGGTGCTGCCGCTCCTGCTTGGGGCGCTCATCTGGTTCATCGGGATGTTCGCCTACCGCTACCTGCTGCAGGCGATCCCACGCGCCGGCGGCGAATACATCTATCTGTCCCGCATCATCCACCCAGCCGTCGGGACGATGGTCGGCATCGCCTGCGCGGTCGGGTTCAGCTACACGCTTTCGGCCAACGCCAACTTCGCGGCCAACTACGTGCCTTTCGGTCTCAATGCCCTCGGCTCTGCATTCGGCAGCTCGACTCTCACGAACGCCGCGACCAACGTCGCCGGCACCACGACGTGCCTCCAGGTCACGTGTTCGCCGGGCCTGGCGATTTGCGCGGTGGTGTTCCTGGTCATAGTCGGCCTGGGATCGATCTTTTCGCTGCGGCGGATCGCGCAGGTGATCCTGGGTCTGGTGATCTTCCAGGTTCTCGCCTTCGTCGTGCTGGGCGTCTTGTTCGCGACCCATTCGAACCAGGACTTCATCAACGCGTTGGGTTCGTTCAGCGGCCACACGACCGCCTACAACGACGTGATCGCCCTTGCGCAGAAGAACAACATCCCTCTCGGCGTCGACATCGGCGCATCGATCCTCGTCGTCCCGTTCATGGTCCTGAACTACAACGGGGTTCTCTACTCCTACTACGTCGGCGGTGAGCTGAAGCGGCCCGGGCGCACCTACATCTGGGCGTCAGTGATCAGCCTCGTGCTGCTCATCGTGGTGTGGGTCGGCGTGTGGGTCTTGATGCTCAACACGATCGGCCTCAACTTCATGCAGGCGCAGGCGCAGGTCGGCGGAACGACCGACTACGGCAACATCACGAACCTGCAGGCGAATGCCGGCGGCCTTGGTTATGGCCTCGTGCTGTCGGGCGATCCGATCACGAAGATCCTGATCGGGCTCGCAGTGCCGGCCGCCGAGCTGGCGGTCGACCTCGCGTTCGTCGCGGTGGTGACCCGCGTCATCTTCGCCCTGGCGTTCGACCGCATGCTTCCCATCGGGCTGGCAAAGATCAGCGAGCGGAGCCAGTCGCCGATCAACGCCGTGATCCTCGCGGTCATCGTTGCCATCCTCTTCACCATCGGAGGCTCCATCCTCAACATCGCGAACATCTCGGCCAACCTGGCGCTCTTCTTTGCGTTGGTCCTGCTCGCGGGTTCGGTGTCGGCCCTGGCACTCCCCTTCCGCAGGCCGGAGCTGATCAAGAACCCCGCCACGAATGACGTCGACCGGGTGGCCGGCATTCCAACGGCGGCGGTATGGGGCGCGGTCTCGACGTTGGGCGCGCTGTTCACGATCGCCGTGATCATCGCCAAGCCGAGCGTGTTCGGAGCCTTCAGCTTCGTGTCCGTGGGTTCGCTGGTGATCATCTTCTTCTCCGGCCCGGTCATCTACTTCATCGTCCGGCAGCGGAGATTGGCGACCTCGTCCATCGACATGAGGCTGGCGATGCGCGAGCTGCCGCCGGAGTAGCGCATAGGAACCACGGTCTAGGTCGTGTCCGGTCGGAGCAATAAGCGGGCTCTCCGCGTCTACTTCGCGACCGACATACACGGATCCGAGCGGTGCTTCCGGAAGTTTCTCGCGGCCGCCGAGGTGTACGAGGCCGATGCGCTGGTGCTCGGCGGTGACATCGCAGGCAAAGGCCTGGTTCCCATCCGCAGCGACAACGGCACATTGAGCGCCAAGGTGCGCGGCGAGGCCGTGACCGTTCCGCGCGCCGATGAAAGCCGCCTGCGGGCCGAGATCAACATGATCGGGTTCTATTCGGCGATCGCGGCGGACGAGGAGATCGAACGGATGGAGAACGATCCCGCATATCTCAACGCCGCGTTCACCAACGCGATCGTGGAGCAGATCGAGGGCTGGTGCTCCCTTGCGGAAGAGAGGCTCAAGCCGAACGTGCGGTGCATCATCACGCCCGGGAACGACGATCCGAAAGCAATCGACTCGGTGCTCAGAGCCGCACCGCGGATCGAGAGCCCTGAAGCCGAGCTCCTCGAGCTCGGACCCGTTCTGCTTGCCAGCTGCGGCGATGTCACTCCAACTCCATGGAACACCGAGCGCGAGTATTCGGAGGAAGAGCTCCGGCAACGCCTCGAAGCCATCCTCGATGCGGCGCCGAAGGGCAGCAAGGTCGCCGTCAACTTCCACAACCCGCCGTACGGCTCTGGCCTGGACTACGCCGCCGAGCTCGACAACAACCTGCTTCCGGTGATCCGCGGCGGGCGGCCGAGCATCATCCCAGTGGGCAGCAAGGCTGTGCGCGAGGTGATCAAGCGCTATCAGCCGGTGGTCGGGCTGCACGGTCACATCCATGAATCCAAGGCGGCGCAGAAGATCGGCGCGACGATGTGCCTCAATCCCGGGAGCGACTACTCGGCCGACGTGCTGCGCGGCGTTATCGTGGACGTCGCCCAAGATGGCAGCTTCCTCGACTTCCTCTTCACGACCGGCTGAGCCGGTGCCTGAACCGCTCCAGGACCCGGTAGTCGAGGGGCGGCGGCTCATCGACGCCACGGAGGGTGCGGGCGTGACGATGAGACTGCTCGGTGGCGTCGCGATCTACCTCCAGTCGCCGGCTGCCGGCCCGCTGCTGCCGCGACCGATACGCGACATCGACGTCGCCACCAGGAAGGGCAATCGCACCCGCGTCATCGAGGCGTTGAAATCCGCCGGCTACGTTCCGGACGAGATGTTCAACGCTGTGCACGCGGCGAGGCGGCTGCTGTTCTATGACGAGGCCAATCAGCGGAAGCTTGACGTCTTCGTCGGCGACTTCGTCATGTGCCATTCGCTTCCGATCGCGGACCGCCTCGAACGCGATCCGCTCACTCTTCCGCTGGCCGAGCTGGTGCTGACCAAGCTCCAGATCGTCCAGCTGAACGAACGCGACCAGCGCGACATCTACAACATCACGTATCACCACCACGTCAGCAACGGCGATGGGTCGGGTATCGAAGGTGACTTCATCGCTCAGGTTTGCGCGCAGGACTGGGGGCTGTGGCGGACGTCCAGGACGACGATCGAACGATGCAAGACCAATCTCTCGAGCTACGACCTCGACAAGACCGCGGCCGCAACGATTGCCGAGCGGCTTGACCAGCTGTGGGCGCTCATCGAAGCAGCTCCAAAGAGCGCACGTTGGCGCTTGCGAAGCCGCGTGGGCGACCGCGTCCGCTGGTACGACGAGCCCGAGGAGCATGTCGACTCGGCTGAGGCGTGATTGCCGGAGCTAGGTCGCGGTCGTCCCCGTCGGAACGAGGCAGATCCAGACCAATCCTGGGGCGATCGGCGCCGGCTGGCCTCCAACGTTGAACGATGGCGGCCCGCTCGAAGGCTGATTCCACGTCGCGTCGAATTCGCGTCCGGCCGTGAAGACCTGCGCTTGACCGCTGCCGGTGACGTCGTGATCGACGCCGGTGGCGCCATTCACGTCGACCACCTCCGATGTCGGTCTGACGGCGACCTGCTGAACGATGAGCGTCGAGACGACCACAGGCGTGCCGGTGTTGGCATCGACAAAAGCACCGGTGTCGGGCTCGCTCCGCTTCCATCCACCGCTGGATGAGTCATAGGTGAACGTCGGCGTTTCCGATTCGGAGACCGGAACTGTCACCTTGCTCACCGTTCGGCCGCCGGATACCGAAGCTGCCGAAGTGCGGTTCCACAGCGACCAGCTCCGCTGAGGGGCGTTGGCATGGCTCGCGAGATCGGAGAGATGTGAGCCGTCGGTGTACAGGTTGTGCGGCGCCGCACGCGAGTTGTCGCGGAACAGATCGCCGTTCGCGGAATTCTCATCGAAATTCGGCACGCCGGCGGATTGGATCTGCCCCTTGATGTATGTGCTTCCGCCCGAGAACACGACGATGCTGCCGTAGAGCTTGGCGAGCGAGATCGTGACCAGCCGCGCGCTGCGAATCGGTCCGACCCTGCCGTTGGGCGGAGACAGGTAAATCGCACTGAACCGGCTGATGTCACCTTCGGTGACGTACTCGTAGACGATCGACGCGTCCTGCAGACCGGACTGCGGTCGCGCATCGGAAAGATTCTCAACCTGGATCAGAAACGGTGCGGCGTTGGCGGTCGGAGATGACGGCAACGCGTTGCATGCGGCAAGCAGCAGCGCAACAAAACACGCCATCGCCTTGCCGGCTGCGCGTATAGCGTCCATTACGGTTAGAACGCGTCAGCGCGCCGGCGCTGCCTCGGTTCGCGTCAGCCGGCTTTTGCCGCTACGACCTCCTTCACTTCATACCCACCGGGCTGCTCGGCGTACATGGCATCTATCTCAGCCGCGTATTTCTTGTCGACCACGCGCCGCTTGATCTTCAGCGTGGGCGTGAGCTCTTCCGACTCTGGAGTCCATTCGCTCTCGAGGATCGTGAAGCGCTTGATCTGTTCGGCAGTGGAGACATGTGTGTTGACCTCGACCACGGCGGATCGCACCGCATCGATCAGATCGGGGTGCCGAGCGAGCGCGCTGAGCGGCTGATCCGCCAGGCCGTGTGCACGCGCCCACCCGCTCGCGATGTCCGGCGCGAGGATGATGAGCGCCGACACAAACTTGCGTCGGTCTCCGATCGCCACCGCCTGCCCGATGAGCGGGTTGTGTTTCATCAAGCTTTCGAGGTTGGCGGGAGAGACGTTCTTCCCACCTGCCGTGATGATCAGCTCGCGCTTGCGGTCGACGATGCTGAAATAGCCGTCGGGGTCGACCGACGCGATGTCGCCTGAATGGAGCCAGCCGTCCTTGTCGATGGTTTCGGCCGTCTCCTCGGGCGCCTTGTAGTAACCGACCATCACGTTTCCGCCCCGCGCGAGCAGCTCACCGTCGCCGCCCAACGCGAGCTGGGTGCCAGGCAGCGCGGTACCGACCGTGCCCATCTTCGGCGCGCTCGGTGGGTTCGCCGTTCCCGGGCCGGTGAGCTCGCTCATGCCCCACACCTCGATCAGCGGCAGACCGATCGCGGCGAAGAACTCGTGCACGTCCTGCGCGATCGGAGCGGTGGTCGTGATCGCCACGCGGCACTCGTCGAGGCCGAGCTTTGCCCGCAGCGCCGCAAACAGAGGCTGCGCGCGG
Organism: Candidatus Dormiibacterota bacterium; assembly: GCA_035689585.1. Lineage (GTDB taxonomy): Bacteria > Chloroflexota > Dormibacteria > Dormibacterales > Dormibacteraceae > 40CM-4-65-16. The sequence continues at coordinate 6,506 of DASSLJ010000253.1, read as the reverse complement.
TCGACGCCGGCTGCAAGCTGTGGCGGCGGCTGCTGTCCAGCCCTCTTGAGCGCAATCACCTTGCGAGACGCGCCGATCGCGCCCTGCGCCGCTTCGCGGCGGGCGGCGTCCGGCTCGGCCGCCACGCCGGCGACGATCGCGGCCTGGAACTTCTCCCACACCCGCGGCACGCCGACGAAGAACGTGGGATGCGCCTCGTGCAGCGCAGGCAGGAGCTGAGCCTGGTCCGGACAGAAGTACACGAGGTCGCCCCGATACAGGGAGCCCCAGTGCGAGACATAACGCTCGGCGATGTGCGCAAGGGGTAGATAGCTGACGAGGCGGAGTGGACGGTCCACCTCGAGATGTGTCCAGCCCGACTTGCTGGTCCAGGTCACGTTCCGGTGGCTGTACATCACGCCCTTCGGCGGACCGGTCGTGCCCGACGTGTAGATGAGGGCGGCCAGGTCTTCGGGCAGGACGGCGCGCCAGGATGCGTCGAACGCGCCCGGCTGCTCCGCATTGATCTTCGCGCCGTCGCTCAAGAGCTCGTCCCAGGATGTGGCCCAATCCGGAGCGGCACCGCGGATGAGGAACACGTGCTTGAGGTGCGTGAGGCGATCGCGAACCGCGATGAGCTTGGCGAGAAAGCCTTCGTCTTCGACAAAAGCCACCGTCGCCTCGCTGTGGTTCGCCAGGTACTCGATCTGTTCCGGCGCGAGCGTGTTGTACACGCTGACCGCGGCGCCGCCGGCATGCACGATCGCCAGGTCGGCGATCAAGTGCTCGGGCACGTTCCGCGCGAGGATCAGACCGAACTGGCCGCGACCGAAGCCGCGCGCCTTGAGTCCTAGCGTCGCATTGCGCACGCGCTCGCGGTACGCCCCCCAGGTCAACCCCTGCCATTTGCCGTCGGCCATCCAGCGCATCGCGTCGGCGTCGGGTTGGCGCGCAGCCGTCTCCGCAAACATGGTGCAGACAGTCTTTCCGGCGACGTCGGCGTCGATGTCTTCCGCCGACAGCTTCGTCATCAACATTTCATCCTCTCCTCGACGCTCGCCGTGGCGTCTGCCACGACGGCCGTCATCAACCAGTTGCCTTCTATACGCCACCAACCGGGCAGCTTTCTTTCGTGAATCAAAGCGACGAACTCGGTTGCGCCGGACGAAATCTCTACGTTCCTGGTGTCGACGCGGAGACCTGTTCGGACCGCCTTCAACGCGCTCTCCTTGGCCGACCAGATCAGGGTCACCAGCCGATCCCGTGACGCCTGGCTCTCTCGGCCGACCGCCGCCAGCTCGTTTGCGGTGAACCACTCGACCGCGAACGCTTGCGGACGCGGTTCGACGACCTCGAGATCGCAGCCCGCGAGCTTCCCGCCGCTGCATACGAGCGCTGCGGCGGCTCCGGCACGATGGCTGATCGAGAGCGCGAGGTCGGCGCGCTGGTCACCGATCCAGAGCTCGGGACTGCCGTCGGCGGCGCTCAAGATCTCGAGATTCGCAAGCATCGCGCCACATTGCGCAGCGCCAGATTTCACGAGTGCCTGCTTGGCGGCCCACCGGCCCGCTCGCCAGTCGGCGCGGCGCCGCTCGAATCCGAATGCGTCCTGAGTTCGGCGCTCTCGCGGGCCGAGCCAGTGATCGTCTGCCGGCACGTCCGTGGCCGAAACCATCACCCACGTTGATTCACGCATGGGCTAGCACGGCCTCACGCCGCTCGATCGCGCGGCGCATCCCACGCTCGACGGCGTCGATCAGATACGGACGCAGGCTGGAAGCCGGGATGATGTGATGGATCGAACCGACGTGCTGCGCCCGCTGCACGTTGTGGACGGAATCGAACTCGGCCGCCATCTCGCCGAGCTTTTCGGAACGCACCTCTGGAAGGAGCGCCGCCAGCCTCGCCCGGAGCACGCCCTTGTCGTCAGCCTCCGCCGACGCGATCGTCTGCTCGAGCTCGACCACGCGCGCGTCTTCGCGTGTCCGCCGCTCGACCTCGCCCGCGAAGACCACGCCGGCCGCCGGCGCTCCGCCGATGACCGACGCGAAGGAGCCTTCGACGGCGGCGATCTCGAGGTTCTCGTTGAGCCGGTTCGAGAAGACCACAAACGCCCCGCCGTGGTAGCGCGAGACGACGCAGAAGACGATCGGGCCCTTGAAGTTGACGACAGCGCGGCCGATCTCGGCGCCGAATTCGAGCTGGAGCGAGCGCATCGACTCAGGTGAGCCGTCGAAGCCCGAGAGGTTGGCGAGCACGACGACCGGCCGGTTGTCGCTCGCACCGTTGATCGCGCGCGCGACCTTCTTCGACGAAAGAGGGAACAGCGTGCCTGCCGTCCACTGTTGCGGGCCGTCGGCTGGGATCGCTCCGCGTCGCGTCAGCGGCTTCGATTCGATCCCGATCAGGCACACGGGATAACCGCCGAGGTGCGCATCCCACACAACCGTCGTCTCGGCGTCGCGCATGCCAAGCCATCGCTCCAGCGGCGGCATATCCCGATCGACAGTCGCGGCCATCAACGTGCGGATGTCGAAGGGATTCTTCCGCTCGGGATTGGTCTCGCTCGAAAAGATGTCGCCGACCGTCCGGAATTCGGCGCCGACCGCCCCCGCGGGATACGGGTAATCGCACACATCCCGCTCCCGGACGTCGGTCGTTACAGACGGCCGCGGAAAGCGTTCGCCCGGCGCGCGGTAGGTGTGGTCGTAGTGGCGCAGCAGGATCGCGCATGCCGCCTCGAGGTCGGGCGCCCAGTACTGCGCCTGGCCGTTGGGCCCCATCACCCGCTCGTAGCCGCCGATGCCGAAGTTGTCATCTGCCGACACGCCGCCCGAGTAGTCGAGGGCCTGCTTGCCCGTGAGGACCATCGACCCCTCGGGCGTCATGATCAGGATGCCTCGGGTGTGCATGAGCATCGTCGCCTCGGCGTTCCAGTAAGGCTGCGCGCCGACGTTGATGCCGTTGACGACGAGATTGACCTCGCCGCCTGCCTGTGTGAACTCGATGAGGCGGCGCAGCACGGCCGCGATCCAGTCCATGTTCTCGGTGCCGCTGTCCATGGAGATGCGCGCGCCCGACGACACGGCAAACCACTCGAGCGGAACGCCCATCTCCTGCGCGAGATCGAGTGCGGCGATGATGCGCCGACATTCCGGTTCCGCGAGCGCGCCGAGACTGCGGCTGGGATCACCGAGCACGACGACCCGCCTCATGCCTTCGGGAAACTTCGACGTGAAGTTGGTGATCACGCCGGCGACCACGTTGGCCGTGTTCCTCCCAGGGGGCCGCGTCACGGAAACCAAGCGCTCGCCATCGAGGTCGTGCTCCTCGAATCGCCCGCTGAAGAAGTGATCGCCCCCGGCTGTGAACATCGCGATCAGCTCGTACGGGTAGATCAGGCCGCGCCGTTTCAGCTGGGCGACTCGCTGCCGGTATTCGCTCAACGGCTGAATGGGAATGGTCGTCGGCTTCTGCAGCCGCAGCACGGCCACGCCCGATGCGGGCGTGCTGCTGAACTGAATCTCCGTGTCCTTCCACACGCCGGTTGCCGCGTCGCGGAGACGCGCCTGTACCACCGTCTTTTCGAGGCCCAAGCCCTCGCTTGCGGCGGCGAGGCGATTGACGATCGGGTGCAGCTCCTCCAGCCGCAGGTCGGCCGGAGGCCAGATGTACAACATGACGCGGTTGCCCTGGAGCTGGGCCGATGCCGGCCGGCGCGACTGCTGACGGCGAATCGCGGCGAGCGCCTCCATGAACATGCGCTCCAGGTACGGAAGTTGCTCGATGCCGCCGTGCTCGTCGCGCAGAGGCGTGAGGTCGCGCACTTCCGCGATTGCAAACAATCGCTCGTCCTTCGGGTTGTCATATGCGACTCCGCGAAAGACGTACACGTCTTCGACCGAGGGCAGCGGTTCGGTGCGGAAGTTCTTCAAGCGCCACATCTGCAGGCGCTCGGCCATCATCGGATGCAGCCCGCGATAGAAGCGATCCTCGGCGTATGCACCCTCGGCCGAGCGCCAGAAGGTGAAATGCTGCGTGCTCGATATCCCAAGGCCTTCGCCCGGACCGCTGACCGCAACCAGCACGCGCTTCGCTCGCGCCGGGAAGCCTGCGCCGCTGAGGAGGTCTCCGAGCTTTCGCACGGCCTCCGCTGCGCCTTCGAGCTGGTCTGGATTCCACACGTACAGGTCGACCATTTGGTCTGCGGTCTCGGGCAGCGTGAGCAGAGCCTTCCTCAGACAACCGGCCATCGCCTCGAGCGCGTCGTATGAGCCAAAGCCGCTGACCACTCTTATGGGCCGGCCGTCCTCGACATACAGCGCTTCCCCAAAAACCCTGCCTGCGCACGTGAATGTCGTGAAGCCACGAAGTGGCCGAATGCGGTAGTAGCGCCGCGTCAACGCCTCCAACATCAAACCCTGCGCGTCATGGCCAGCGTGTTGCGACCGCATCGTCAGCAGCTTCTGCAGCGGTTGCGGACAGGCGACGAGCTCTTCCATGCGCCGGGCTCTGTCTTCCGCCGCAGGGTGAGCGGCGAGGTAGTCCAGGTGCGCCTGCATATCTAGGTAGACGCGCGCGCGAGACTCGTCGAAGACCTTCTGGTCGAACCGTCGGTACTTCAGCTCATGCGCCAGATCGGCGACCGCGGGGAAGCGACGCTGGGTGACGGTGACCATCCTGGTGAGCACCGGCTCGAGCCGATCATCGAGTTGATCGTCGCTCGACGACTCTTCGATCATCCGCTCGAGGATCGACAGGATCGCCGGCAGCTGCGCGTCGACGTTGCGTTGCGAACGGCAGATGCAGTAGATGCCGTCTTCGATCTCGACCGTCCGCTTCAAGCTCCGAACGCCGTAATGCCCGAGCGTCCTTTTCAGGTCGGTGACGAATGCAGGTGACATTCCGCGCGCTTCGCCATCGATCGAGCGGAGATACGCGAGGAGATGCTCCTGCTGGCCGCGCGACTCCTCGCCGGCTTCGTCGCTCACCTCGAGCTTGCCCCCCGACAGTGCCGAGATGTCGGTGAAGATCTCGAGGATGTCACGCTCGAGCGCGTGGATGGCGGCCGCCCGATGTGGCTTCCGCCGGCATTCCGCGTCCTGCTCGTCGATGAACTTTCCGATGCCTTTCGCCTCGACGTCGAAGCCCATCACGGCCTGCCGCACCACACGCAGGTTGTGCAGGCACCGGGCATCGTGTGAAGGCTCGCTGCGCGACACGATGCTGTCGAAGACGATCCGCACGCCGCTTGCGTCCGGCTGCACGTCGCTGGGTTCGATGTGCACCAACGGAGCGGTCGCCTCGACCTGCACATTGGGTCCCACATCGACCTTTGACACGATGCCGTCGACGGGCGCCATCAGCTCGGTGATGCTCTTCATGGCTTCGAGTACGACGACCGGCGTGCCGGCCGTGACGTGCTGGCCCGGTTGCACGAGGACCGCGGACACTATCGCCGGGGAAGGCGCGCGAACGACGGACCCATCGCGGCGGGCGATGCGGTCTGAGTTTCCGTCCGCTTCTACGAGGTAATCGCCCGACTGCCTCGCCACCTTGACCCGATGCCATACATCTCCAACCAGGACGCGCAGCTCGTACCCACCGCCCATGTCGAGCACTCGAATCTCGTACTCGGCGCCTTCGCCGACGAGCCGGTAGTGGCGCGGCCCCGGCCTGTAGACCTGGAACCGATATTCGAAACCCTTGTGGCGCAGGTCGATCTGCTTGCCCGCGCCGCCGGTCAGCTCCGGCCTGCCGCGCGCCGCCGATGCGAAGAAATGCGCGCGGTCGACGATCATGTCGTCTTCGTAGGCCGTCGCCGCGGCCACGAGCAGAGCGACCTGCGTCCCGGGCGCCTGCGTCGAGGTGTCCCCGAAGTCCGTGCGCTCGAGCCAGCCGGCGTCAACCGCGCCCGCGCGGAAGTCAGGGTGCTGGAGCAGCGCGACCAGGAATGCGCGATTGGTGATGCCGTCACGAATGACGACCTGCGTTTCTTCGAGGGCGCGACTCAACCGGGCAAGCGCCTCACTGCGGTCGTCGCCCCAGGCCACGATCTTGGCGATCATCGAGTCGAACTCGGAGGGAATTGCGTCGCCCTCGGTAACTCCACTGTCGACGCGAATGCCCGGACCGCCCGGCAATCGCAGCCTTTCGATCACGCCGGCCGACGGAGCGTACGCGTTGGACGGATCCTCGGCGCATAGGCGCGCTTCGATCGCGTGCCCGCGCGGTATTGGCGGTGTTTCGCCCAGCCGGCACCCGGAGGCGATGAGAAGCTGGGTCTTGACGAGGTCGACGCCGGTGGTGGCCTCGGTGACCGGATGCTCAACCTGAAGGCGCGCGTTGACCTCGAGAAACGACACCGATCGCGTCGCCGGATTGAAGAGGAACTCAACGGTGCCGGCGTTGCGGTATTCCGCCGCAAGGCACAGCCGGACCGCCGCCTGCCGCAGATCTTCTTCGATCTCCAGAGGGAGCGCCGGGCACGACGATTCCTCGATCAGCTTCTGGTAGCGGCGCTGGAC
>DASSLJ010000252.1:0-2415 GCA_035689585.1 Candidatus Dormiibacterota bacterium | reverse complement strand
GTTGTTGCGGACGTAGCACCACAGGACGGTCGCCATCCCGAGCTCGTGCGCCTCGTGAAACGCGACGGAGATCTCCTGGATCTGGCGGTCGGACTGCTCGGAGCCGAAGTAGATCGTCGCCCCGACGGCGACCGCGCCCAGGTTCCAGGCTTCCTTCACGGTCCCGAACAGGATCTGGTCGTAATGGTTCGGGTATGTCAGCAGCTCGTTGTGGTTGAGCTTGCAGATAAATGGAATCCTGTGCGCGTAGCGACGCGCGATCGATCCGAGGACGCCGAACGTCGATGCCACAGCGTTGCAGCCGCCCTCGATCGCCAGCTCGACGATCTTCCCGCCGTCGAAGTAGATCGGATTGGGCGCGAACGACGCTCCGGCCGAGTGCTCGATGCCCTGGTCCACAGGGAGGATCGAAAGGTAGCCCGTGCCGGCCAGCCGGCCGTGGTCGAGCAGCGATTCGAAGCTGCGCAGGACTCGGGTGGGCCGGTCGCTGTCCTTCCAGACGCGATCGACGAAGTCCCCTCCGGGCAGGTGTAGCTGCTCCTTCGGGATCGTTTGACATTTGTGTTCAAGGAGGTCGCGGGCATCGGCGCCCAGCGCCTCTTCAATCTTCTCTAGGTTTCCCCTGGTAACTGTTGCCATCATCGCCTCTTACACATTTGGTGAGCATGCACCGCAGGTTCTCGAAGGTATACCCGTCACTCTATAGTGCGCCGATATGACGCAGCGGGCGAGTGATCTTCTGGCCGAGGTCGCAGACCGTCTGTCGTCGGACACGCACGACAGCGGGGTTGTCGTGGCGACTGCCCTCCACGCGATCGAGCCCGAGCTGCTCGACGGTTTCCGCGACGGCTCGATGGACGAGCTCGCGAAGATGTCGGTCGGCATGCTGCAGGCGCTGTTCGCCTCCATGCGCGTCGACGCCAAGATTCCGTGGCCCGAGCACTATTCCTCCGCCCGGGAGCTGGCTCGCCGCTACGCCGAGCGGGGCGTGCCCCTCGAGTCTCTCATCGAAGGTCTGAACGTGTTCCGCCGGGCCGTGGTGGCCCGCGTCACGGAGGCGGTCGGCGAGAGCCCGTACGCCGACGAGGTGATGCTGCTGGCGCAGAGCCGGGTTGGCGATGTCATCGAACATCTCAACTCCAGCTTCATCCGCGGCTATCTCGACTTCACCGAGACCAAGCACCGAGCGCGCCAGACGGAGCTGCACGGCCTGTATCACATCGCCAGCGCGCTGGGCCGCTCGCTCGACGTGAACGAGATCGCCGAAGTCGGCCTGCGCGAGACGTTGAAAGTGCTTGGCCTGCAGGCGGGTGCGGTTTGGATCCGCGAGGGCGCGCGGCTGCGCCTGGCGAAGACGATCGGGATGCAGCCGGGCGAGGAGGAAGAGTTCACGGACTCCGGCCGGTCGGGCGCCACGCGGGTCGTCGAGATCTCGTCCGGTCCGGCCGAATCGCGCGTCGACCGGATCGCGGGTGAATGGCTCGCCATCCGTGCCGAGCTCCGCACGAAAGGTGTCTTGCTGGGGGCGATGACCGTCGCCACCCGCTCGCCGCGCACCTTCGAGCCGAGCGACCTCGAGTTCGTGGCCGCCGTCGCAGACCACGTGGCCGTCGCGCTCGACCGCGCGCGCCAGCACACCAAAGAAGCGCGGACGGACTACCTCACCGGACTCGCCAACCGGCCGGAGTTCGAACGCGCGATCGACCGTGCGGTCGCATCCGCCGAGCGGCACAAGCGGCGGCTGGCGCTGATGATGATCGACCTCGACAACCTCAAGGAGATCAACGACACGTACGGCCACCACGTTGGCGATGAAGCGATCCGCGTGCTGGCGGCGGAGCTGCAGCGCGCCGTCCGCGCGACCGACACGTGCGGCCGGCTCGGTGGAGACGAGTTCGGCGTGGCGATGCCCGACGCCGACGAGCGCGACGCGCGCGAGGTCGGCATTCGCGTGCGCGAGGCGCTCGAGCATCTCAACCGCACCGCCAAGCTGCCGGTGCGCGTCGAGTTTTCGATCGGGATCACGGCGTGGCGGCAGGGACTCGACTGGCAGGCGATGTACCAGGCCGCGGACAAGGCGCTCTACGTCGACAAGCGCCGCCGGCATTCGGCCAAGAAGAGGTTGGAGCGACCTCAGACTGAAGCCACCGCCACCCCTTAGCGGCACCGTCCTCGACCGTTCATTCTTCGCGCGAGACACGACGGTGGTCGCGCGTGACCTTCTCGACAAGGTTCTCGTGCGCGAGGTCGACGGCCGCCTGTTGTGGGGGCGCGTGGTCGAGGTCGAGGCCTATCTCGGACCGGACGACCTGGCGGCGCACTCCAAGGGCGGAAGGCGCACAGCGCGGACCGAGGTCATGTTTGGCGAGCCTGGGCATGCGTACGTCTACTTCACGTACGGGATGCACTGGTGCC
>DASSLJ010000251.1:0-5727 GCA_035689585.1 Candidatus Dormiibacterota bacterium | reverse complement strand
GCGGCGGAACACTTTGTGCGCGCCCCTCAGTGGACGTGGTACATCTTGTTCTACTTCTTCTTCGCCGGCATCGCGGGAGGTACGTACGTCATCGGCACCTTGCTGCGGCTGAGCGGCGAGGTCCGGGACGAGGCGGCGGCGAGAATCGCATTCCTGATCAGCTTTCCCGCCACGCTGATATGCCCGATCCTGCTTTCGGCCGACCTGGGCGTCAGCTGGTCGCGCTTCTGGCACATGCTCGTCGACGTCACACCGGGCGCGACCGCTTTGAGCTTCAAGTACTGGTCGCCGATGTCCGTGGGCGCGTGGGCATTGCTCGTCTTCGGCTTCTTCTCGTTCGTGTCATTCGTCGACGCCTGGCTGAGCAACCGGAGCGGTGCGACTTTCCTGCCCAGGTTGATCAACGTCGTCTTCAACATCGTCGGCGCGTTCGTCGCCCTGTTCGTCGCCTCCTACACCGGCGTGCTGCTTAGCGTCACCAACCAGCCGGTATGGAGCGACACCTGGGCGCTGGGCGGCCTGTTCCTGGCCTCCGGACTCAGCGGATCGGCTGCCTTGATCGCGCTCGTCATTCGCGACCGCGCGGATGCGGCCTTCAGCCTCGGCCGCCTGCACCAGGCCGACGGATACTTCTCCGTGCTGGAGCTGATCCTGCTCATCGTCTTCTTCGTGACGGTTGGCGCGGCGGCGACCCTCGACCGCGAGCTGATATGGCTGCCGCTGTGGGCGATCGCTGTCGTAGGCATTGCGGCATCGCTCGTTGAGGCGCGTGGACACATGCGCCTCCAGCCGTTGGCCGGCGGCACGATGGCAGGGATACGGCTCGACACGCTCGTGGTCTCGATCCTCGTGCTGCTCGGCGTCCTGGCTCTGCGGGCCGCGGTTATCTTCAGTGCCCAGTAAGGACGACATCCTCGGCGTCCTCGCCGCGATCAAAGACCCGGACCTCGGGCGCGACGTGGTCAGCCTGGGCATGATCAAGGACCTCGCGATCAGTGACGCCGGTCGAGTCAGCTTCACGTTCGAGCTCACGACGCCGGCGTGCCCGGTGCGCGACCGTTTTCACGAGCTTGCGCGCAAGCTCGTCGCCGACATTCCGGGTGTCACCGCCGTCGACGTCAAGATGACGGCGCAGGTGCGGGGCGCGTTCAACGGACACCCGCACGATGCTGCGATTCCCGGAGTCAAGCACGTGATCGCCGTCGGATCGGGCAAGGGCGGCGTCGGCAAGTCGACGGTCGCGGTCAACCTTGCGTCGTCGCTTCAGCTCTCGGGTGCGCGCGTCGGGTTGCTCGACGCTGACATCTACGGCCCATCCGTGCCGGGGATGCTCGGCGTCAGCGATCAACCCAAGGTGCGCGAGCAGCGACTGGTCCCGCTCGACGCGTTCGGCATGAAGGTCATCTCGATCGGTCTGCTCGCCGGCGCCGACAAGGCGATGGTGTGGCGCGGGCCGCTGGTTGCCCGAGCGATCGAGCAGATGCTGCAGGACGTCTGGTGGGGCGAGCTCGACTACCTCGTGGTGGACCTGCCGCCCGGAACCGGCGACGCCTCGCTCACGCTTGCGCAGGCGGTTCCGCTTACCGGCATCGCCGTCGTGTGTACGCCGCAGGAGACGGCATTGAGGATCGCATTGAAGGCGCTGCAGATGTTTCGCGGCCTCAACGTTCCGGCCCTCGGCCTGATCGAGAACATGAGCTCGTTCATATGCGACGGCTGCGGCAAGGAGCACTTCATCTTCGACCACGGCAGGGCCGAGCGGTCGGCGCGGCGCCTCGGCGTGCCTTACCTGGGCGCGATTCCACTCGACGGGTCGATACGGGAAGAGGCGGACGCGGGAGCGCCCATCGTCGTGACCCGGCCGGATTCCGTGGGGGCCCAGGCTTTGCGCGCGGTCGCGTCGGCTCTCGCAGCGCGCGTCTCAGTCCAGAGCTTCCGCTCGCTGCCGGTGATCAACGTCCGCTAGAGACCGGGTATCTCGCGCTCGAGCTTCTGTCGCACCTCCAGAATGAACTCGGCGATCGCGGCGTCGTCGACATCAGGTTTCGCGGCACGCAACCGATCCGCGGCCACGCCCGCCAGATAGCTCGTCAGCGGCGCGAATCGCCGCTCCTGCGTGTGCGCTGCAACTCTCGCGAGCTCGAGCAATTCCAACGCGACGCGTGAATCGAGCGTCGGCTTCTCGATCTCGACGCCGCGCGCTCTCGCTGCTTCGACCCATTCCGACCCGAGGCGTTCGAAGAACTGATTCATGCCGTGAGATATATCACCGTCGCGCTCGAACGGTTTGTTTACGCTCTCGGGAGTGGAGAACGAGATCCTGGAGATGGTCCGACGCCTGGGTGCATGTCCGGCCTGCGGCACGCGATGGTCGGTCGTCGAAGGCTCCGACGGCACCAGCAAGATCCAGGGCAGCCGGCCCGCCTATGCGCACGAGATGCGATACGACGTTCCAGGCGCCGTGCGAATTTGTTCCGAATGCGGAAACGGTGTCGACAGCGGCGGCCGGGTGGTTCGGCGCCGCGAATAGCGACCCGGCGTACCCTAACGGTTGCCCTGTGTCGACATCACCGATGAGCGCCTCATCCGGAGCAACGGATCGCGGAGCCGCGACGCTCGTCGAGACCCATTCGCTCGCCAAGCAGTACGGCGAAAGCGTCCTCGCCGTCCAGGACTTGAACCTCACCATTCACCGCGGCGAGGTCTTTGGCCTGCTTGGGCCCAACGGCGCCGGGAAAACCACAACCCTTCGCTTGCTCGCGGGGCTGATCCGGCCAACCGCGGGAACAGCAGTCGTTGCCGGTGGCCCGCCGGGATCGCCCGTGTCGCTCGCGCACATCGGGGCGATGATCGAGACGCCGGCCTTCTGGCCCTACCTTTCCGGCCGCGACAACTTGAGGTTGCTCGCCCGTTACTCCCGAGTGCCGCAGCAGCGGATCGATGGAATCGTCGAGCAGGTCGGAATGGCCGAATTCGCAAATCGGAAGTTCGGAACGTACTCCACGGGAATGAAGCAGCGCCTGGGAGTGGCGGCTGCGCTGTTGAAGGATCCGCCGCTGCTCATCCTCGACGAGCCGACAAACGGCCTCGACCCGCAGGGGATGGTCGAATTCCGCAACCTCATCAAGGGGCTTGGCCAGGGCACCCGCACCGTCATTCTTTCGAGCCACCTGCTGAACGAGGTCGAACAGATCTGCTCGCGGATCGGAGTCATCCGCCGCGGAAGGCTGGTCGCCGAAGGAACGATCGAAGAGATCCGCGGAGGCTCGCAGCTGATCGTTCGTGCGGAGCCGCTCGACCTCGCACGCCGGCTCATCGAGCAAGCCGTGGGCGCTGACCACGTGACAGTTCACGATGGAACGTTCAGCCTCACGGTCGACAACTCGCAGAGCGCGAGCATCGCCAAGGCGCTCGTAGTCGGCGGCGCGAACCTGACGGAGCTGCGGCCGGCGGAGCGTTCGCTGGAAGACGTCTTCATGGAGCTGACCGGTACGGAGAGCGGATCGTGATCTTCGCGTCGATTCGCGCCGAATGGTTCAAGGTCTCGCGCAGACCGTCCATGTGGATCACCATCGGACTGCTCCTGGCCGTCTCGGTTTCACTCGAGTACGTCCTCGTCTACATCGTGGCCACGCATCCGCCTAAGGGCGTGAATCTTCGGTTGGGCGGGACGTTGAGCAGCCTGCGCCTCGACCTCTATCCGGCCGCGCTCGTCCCCAAGGTGCTCGCGAATATGAGTGGGCTCTATGGGATCTTCGCGCTGATCGCCGGCGTCCTTGTCCAGGGCAGCGAGTTTGGCTGGGGAACCGTGAAGACGGTTTACGTCCAGTTTCCAGGACGGATCGCCATCGCCGTGGGTCAGCTGGTAACGATCGCTTTGCTGGTGCTCATCATGGCGCTCGGTCTGTTCGCCGTCGATGCCGCCACCGCCTCCGTCCTGGCGACGATCGACGGCCAGCACATCACGTGGCCGGCGGCGCTCGACGTGATCAAAGGTGTCGCCGCGGCGTGGTTGATCCTCTACTTGATGGCGATGGCCGGGTACGGCCTTGCGACCGTGTTCCGGCAGTCGGCGCTGGCTATCGGTCTGGGCCTTGGTTACGTGCTGGTGATCGAGAACCTCGTGTTTGGTCTGCTCGTAAATCTTGGAGACACCTTCCAGCACATTCGCGAGTGGTTCCCGGTGGCGAACGCCCAGTACCTGCAGCAAGCGTTCGGCGTCCTCAGGGCGGCGGCCGCCGGCGGCGAGGGTCCCGCCGCACCTCCGGTCGACGGTACACATGCTCTGACGGTCCTGTGCCTGTGGCTCGCGGCGATCGTCATCGCTTCAGTCGCGGTGGTGAAGCTCCGGGACGTGAACTGATTCAGCGCGGTCCGGTCACGCGACTGGCTGGGCCGACAGGTTTCGTCTCCAGAGATCGAGCGTGCGCTCGAAGTGGCGCTCCGCGGCGTCGCGGTTGTAGACGGGCAGGTCCTCCATCGAGAACCCGTGCGCCACTCCGGGCAACCGTTCGACGACGCCGCGCACTCGAGCTTTTTGCATCTCATCACGGAATTGATCCACCAGCTCCGCTGTCGCGCTTCGGTCGATCTCCGCGAACGCGAAGTACAGCTCGCCGCGGACCTCGCTCAGGTCATGGTGCGGCGAGTCGGCCTTGTCCGTGATCAGTGCGCCGGGATGGATTCCTGCCGCGGCCACGAACTGCTCAGGCATGGAAGCCGCGATGTGCAGGGCGACCCGCGCGCCCATGCAGTAGCCGACGCAAACCATCGGCCCGCGACTGGCGGCCGAGTCCCTGGATACCTCGGCGATAACCGCACGCGTGTCGGCGACCATGTTTTCGGGAGTCACCGTCGAGACGATCTTCATCATGCGCTGGCGTTCTTCATCGCTCACGTTTCCGGAAAAGTCGAACGCGGGGATCTCGCCCGACCGGTGGAACAGGTCGGGGACGGCACAGTAGTAGCCGTCGGCGGCGAAGCGGCGGGCGTTCTCTTTCACCTGCTCCCGATAGCCGATGCCGTCCATGAACACCAGAGCGACCGGAAAAGGTCCGCCCGTGTCGGGGTGCGAGATGAAGGTCCTCATGTCGCCGTCCGCGGTTCGGATGCGAATTTCCCGTTCAGTCATGTCTCACTCGCTGATGAGCGTACCGATTCTCAGCCAGGTCTCAGCTTGCTCTGAGGCCGGCATGAGAGCGTTATATACGCATATGGACTCTGTGCAGGCCCGCATCCGCGCGCGCAGCGTGGGTCTCGAGCGGCTGAACACGGTCACGACGTGGATCGGCGTGGCTGCGTTCGCCGCGGTCGGCGTCTTCGCGGTCATCGCGGCGGCGACCATCCCGAGCAAGGCTGCTGCGAATGACACGGCGACGACGTCCGCGAACACGCCATCATCGACCGGCATCTCGTTCACTCATCCCGACCATCACTCCTACAGCCCGATCTCGTCCTCGTCGGGACCGCCGGTGGTCGTCACGGGAGGATCGCGCTAGAAGGACTTTCCTTCAGCGAGCGCCCATCCGACTTTGGCTTCGCGCCCGTCCTCTATCTATATGTGCGGCCGCTCTACAACGGCTCGAACGGGTCACAAACCACTAGGGACTATCGCCTCTAAGGGTCCTGATCGCCTCCCTTCACCGTGAGGGTTAGTTCACTCAGGCATGCGAAGGAGGTTGTTGACATGCTGAAGTACATCACTTTCATGCGCCTTACTGACAAGGG
>DASSLJ010000250.1:0-6976 GCA_035689585.1 Candidatus Dormiibacterota bacterium | reverse complement strand
AGCGCGACACGGGTGCTGCATCAGACGCGCGGTCTCGAGTCAGCGGGACGGGACGAGCTCGCGAAGTTCGTCGCGTCGTACCGCCAAGAGAACGAGGAGCGCTACAACTCGCACCTCTACAGCCGGTCCGCCGAGTCGCCGCTGCACGTGCCCGTGAAGCCACCTGTTTACTCCGACAAGTCGTCGGTCGTCGACGGACGCCAGGTTCTGGTGCGCAACTTCGATGCGAACTTCGCGCGCGACCAGCGGATCTTCGTCATCGGCGAGGACGTCGGCAAGCTCGGCGACGTGAACCTCGTCTTCGAAGGACTCCAGGCGAAGTACGGCGACTTGCGCCTGACCGACACCGGCATTCGAGAGGCGACGATCCTGGGCCAGGCGATCGGCGCCGCGATGCGTGGTTTGCGACCGATCTGCGACATCCAGTACCTCGACTACTTCCTCTACGCGCTCGAGACGGCAGCAGATGACCTCGCGACTCTGCACTGGCGGACGGTCGGCGGCCAGAAGGCGCCGGTCGTGATTCGCACCAAGGGCCACCGCCTCGTCGGCATCTGGCACTCGGGCTCGCCGATGTCGGCGCTCTTGAACTCGATGCAAGGCATCTACGTCTGCGTGCCGCGGAACATGACGCAGGCCGCCGGGTTCTACAACACCCTTTTCCAGGGCGACAACCCAGGAATCGTGATCGAGGTGCTGAACGGCTATCGGCTGAAGGAGCGCGTTCCCGACAACGTCGGTTCTTTCACAGTGCCGCTCGGTGTTCCAGAGGTGCTGCGCGAAGGGACCGATGTGACGCTCGTCACTTACGGCGCGTGCTGCGCCCTCGCCCTCGACGCCGCGGCGACGCTCGACGGGCTCGGAGTTTCATGCGAGGTGATCGACGTCCAGACGCTCAACCCATTCGATATCGATGGGATGCTCGCGCGATCGCTGGAAAAGACGCACGCATTGGTCTGCGTCGACGAGGACGTGCCCGGCGGCGCGTCGGCGTTCATGCTGCAACAGATCCTCGAGCGGCAGCAGGCGTGGTGGCACCTCGATGCCGCGCCGCGCACGCTAGCCGCGTCGCCGAACCGGCCGGCGTACGGGCCCGACGGGGACTACTTCACCAAGCCGAACCGCGAAACGATCGTCGCCGCGGTCTACGACGTGGTGCGCGAACGCCAGCCGTGGAGGTTGCCCCCGCTCGAGTCGTAACCGTCGGATGTAATACTCCCGCGATGAAGACTCCTCGTAACCCGGCCACGATTCATCCGCCACTTGGCCTGTACAGCCATCAAATCGAACTTCAGGAACCGGGCCGATGGGTCGTGATGGCCGGCCAGGTCGGCCGCATGCGGGACGGAACGCTGCCCAGCGACCCCATCGAGCAGCTGTCCGTTGCCCTTGAGAATGTGCGGCACAATCTCGAGGCCGCCGGTCTGGGAGTGCAGGACGTGGTGAAGGTGACTTGGTACCTGGTCGGTGAGATCGACGACGCCCGCAGGCGCGAGGTGATCGCCGGCTGGCTCGGCGAGCATCGCCCGACGTCCACGCTCATATATGTGGCGGCGTTGGTTGCACCGGAGTACAGGGTCGAGGTCGACGTCTGGGCGTTTGCGCCGGAACCGGCGCGCTCGTAGCGCTAAGTCAGGTCGCCTGGCAGGTACTCCATCACGCACAGCGCCGGTGCACGGCTGAGCATCGTCAATCCCTCGAGCACGTAACCAAACCACGCGGTCGCCGGCTCGGGCGTCGGCGGCACGTACCGGCGCGGACCTCGAACCTCGCGCAGCGGAGCGCGGTCGGGCAGTCCGGCCAGCGACCGCGCCTTGCGCGCGCCCGCCTGCAGGCCGCCCATCTCGTCGACGAGCCGGCGCTCGCGCGCCTGCCGTCCGGTCCAGACCTTGCCGTCGGCGTTCGGCCGGAGCTCGTCGACCGTCATCTTGCGCGCGCGTGCCACGACGTCGAGGAAGCTTCGATAGATGTGGTCGATCTCGCGGCGTACGATCTCGCGCTCGGCATCGGAATACGGTGTTTCGTCGCTGTTGATGGCCGCGTGCTCGCCGAAGGCGATGGTCTCGCGATTGAAGAGCAGCTTGGTCCACAGCCCGCCGGTGACGAGCTTGCCGCCGAGAACCCCGATCGAGCCTGTCAGCGTGCCCGGTCGCGCGACGATCCATGTGCCAGGTGTCGCCACGTCGTAGCCGCCCGAACCGGCCACCGGCCCCATGACGACCACAAGCGGCTTACGCGCGGCGATCATCTGCAGCGCGCGGCGCATCGCTTCCGACGCCGTCGACGAGCCGCCGCGCGAGTTGACGTACAGCACCGCCGCCGCCGCGCGCTTGTCACCGGCCACCTGGCGAGCCACCTGCACGACCGTGAGGTCGCCAGCACGGTCGTCGCCGACGAGCGGGATGTCGACTGGCGGGCGAACGGGCACCCGGCCCGACTGCCCGTCGACGATCGTGCCTTCGACGCGGAGAAGCGCCACGTATTTGCCGCGGCGAAGCGTCGGTGCCGGCAATCGCAATTTCGGGGACGCGCGTTCCCACGTATCGATCTTCCCTGGCAGCTGTTCCTCGCCGGCGACGCGATCGACGGCGTGACAGTCCAGCGCGGTGTCGTCGCTGTAGGGGGAGGAGTCGATCAGCTCCCTGGCGCCAGCCTCGTCCACGCGTCGGGACTCCATGACCGCGGAGACGAGCTCCTTGTGCTGCGAGTCCAGGAGCCATGTGAGCTGCGAGCGCAGCTCATCCGACATGTGCGATTTGGTCAGCGGATCGGCGGCTGACTTGTACGGCGACACCTGGATGAAGTCGCCGCTGATCCCGAATCGTTTCAGACCGTCGGCGAGAAACATCCCGGTGGTTGCGAAGCCAAGTCCGCCGACCATGCCCGTCGGCATGAGCACGATCTCATCGCACGCGCATGCGACGTAGTACGTCCCGGTCGTGTAGGACGGAGCCCACGCGACCACGCGCTTGCCGGCCGCGCGCAGATCGGCGATGAACTCACGCAGATCCTGCAGCGTCGCCATCGGCATCGCGACAGGACGGAGATGGAGGACGACACCCTTGATGCGCTCGTCGCGGCCGACGGCTTCGAATCTCTCGCCAAGCTCCTTCACGCTCAGGCGCTGACGGCCGAGGAACCGCTGCCAGAACGGTCGCGGTGGATCGGGCAACGGCGGCAGAGGTTCGTCGAGGACGAACAACACGTACTCCGGTGGCTTGCCGATCGAGCGGCGAAGGCTCGAGACAAGCCACCAGAGGTACCGGAACGGAAACAGCAGCAACCCTCGCCCCTCTCAGGGCGAATTAAACGACTTTCGAGATCTCCAGATGCTCGTCGACCGAATCGCCGAAGCGAGTGGTCCCGAACTCCTGCCCGACGTGGTGGTGGTATGGAACACCGGTGAAGAGGTGGTGCGACCGCGTCGGAATCTCCGCGTGGTCTGCCCACTCCTTGCGCTGGAGCTCCATGTAACCCTCTTCTTTGTACTGCTTGAGGTCTTCGAGCAGAACCGACATGCCGTAGCCGGCGGCGTGCTGGAGTGCAAGCGTGATGAAGATGAAGCCGACGCCGAGCATTCCGAGTTCGTCCCACGTGATGGGGTTCTTCTCGTTGAACCACTTGAACGATGACGAGTAGTTGAATGCGAACCGAGCCTCTGGAAAACGCTTGCGGATCTCGGTGCAGAACTTCTCCGTCGTTCCGCGGTCGGCAGTCGGAAACTCGCACCACAGAAGGTCGGGCACGCCGCTGTCCATGTAACGCAGGCCGCGCTCGATGGCGAGGTCAAGACCGCGCTTGGACTCCGGCGCTTCGCTCGCGGAAACGCCATCGGTGCGCGCGATGATGATGAAATCCTTGTGGCCGAGGTCGTCGGCCGCGGCGCGCATCATCTTCAGCTTGCCGACGAACTCGTCGGCGGAGATGAGCGCCTTGCCCGCGATGTGCCCGCAGCGCTTGGGCATGACCTGGTCTTCGAGATGCGCCGCCGCCACGCCGGCGTTGACGTAGAGCTCGATCGTGCGCTGGACGTTGAACAGGTTTCCGTAGCCGGCGTCCATGTCGACGACCACGGGCGGTATCTCGAGGTGGATGGGCTTGACGTTCTTCTCGGGATCGCCCATCGCCATCGTCAGCTGGAACTTGCGCAAGGCGCTCACGGTGCGGCGCGCGCCATCGGCGATCTCGACCGACGAATAGAGGTCCATGTCGGTCGTGCCGAGGTGCCCGATCGCAAACGAGTAACCGCTGAAATAGACGGCGTCGAAGCCGTGATACATCACGAGCTCGGCCCCCATCGGGTCGTAGGTGCCCGGCGCGAAGACGTAAGGCTTCTCCGCGAGCAGGCGGCGTAGTCGCTTGCTCGGCGGTTCGTTGCGCGAAGCCGGAACCTGATAGCCGTGCGGCAGCAACGGCGTGGAAACGAGGTCCATAGAAGCCTCCTTCAGAAATTCCCCACGAACTCAGAACCTTCGGCGTGAGTTCGCGGGGACCCCTCTTGCTTATTCGTTCTCGTGATCACAGTTGCAGGGCTCGGGGCACTCGCACTCGTGCTGCGAGGGCTCGCGGTCCGCCTCTGTGGTTCGGGTCTCCCTTTCCATGAGGGCGAAATTACCAACCGCCCTTCTATAAGTCAAATTGATTGATGTGATAGAACCCATCGAAAAGATCGATGGTGACTCCGGGTCTGCGGGGCGTTTTATCTGACTTCGAGCAGGTCCAGGAATGCCGCCACGATGCCGGTGGGTTCGCCCGCGTCGCGCCGCCGGATGGCGACGATGGTGTTCTGCATCGGGGGCGCGTCTTTCATCTTGACGACGCACAGCGTCTTGCCCTTGATCTCCCGGGCCACCGCGGTGCCGGGCAGCAGCGCGATCCCCAGGCTTCTCTCGACCATCTTCTTGACGGCCTCGATCGAGTCGAGCTCCATCGATCCGCGCAGGCTGACACCGGCGGAAAGGAAGGCCGCCTGCGTGATCCCGTAGTAGCTCGAGGTGCGGTCGAACATGATCGGCTTCTGACCCGCGACCTCGGCCATGGCGACGCTCGACCGCTTCGTGAACGGATGATCCGGCGCGCACACGAGCACGAGATCTTCGGTGTGGAACGGCCGCAGCTCGAGGTCGGGGTGGTGGATGGCGCGGCCGAGCCCCACCTGCACCTCGTCATGGAGCACGAGCTCGACGACGTCCTCAGAGTGACCCGTTCTCACCGAAACGTCGACGTGTGGATGCGCCGCGAGGAAGCGCTCCAGCAAGTCGGGCAGGACATAGGTGCTGACGGCCGGCGCGGCCGCGATCATCAGGTGTCCGGCGGTCGCGCTCATCACCTGTTCGAGCGCATCGCGGCCGTCAACGAGGGCCCGCAGCGCGCGCTCGGCAAAGGGAATCCAGGCACGGCCGGCGTCGGTGAGGCGCATGCCGTGCGGCGTGCGGAGAAAGAGCGGCGTCCCCAGCTCGCGCTCCAGTCCCTGGAGGCGGGCGGTCAGCGTCGGCTGGGTGATGAATAGCGCTTCGGCGGCGCGGCTGACGCTGCCCCGGCGGGCGACCTCGAGGAATCCCTCGACCTGGACGAGCTGGATGCCGCTCGGCTTGCCGTTACGGGGTTCTTCTATAGCCACCGTCGGTGGCCACAAATTCTATCTATAGCGCCGCAACACGACACGTGCGGCCACGATCGCGACCGTCCACACGGGCGCCATCGTGATCACGAACGGCCGGATGGTGTCGCTCGCGGAGTGGGAGTCGCGATCGAACGCCTCGAACACGAGCACGGTTCCGAACGCCAGGACGACGAGCATCAGAGTGACGCCCGCCAATGACTTCCAGTTGATGGCCAAAGGAATGGTAGCCCCGAGGTCCGTATTGTCCTAGACATGGCTGTTTTCTTCGGTTTTCACATGCCCAACTACACGTACCCCGGGGTTTCGGACGACAAGTTGTTCGACCATGTCGTCGCGCAGGCGAAGGCCGCCGAGAAGGCGGGCTTCGACATGGTGACGGTGATGGACCACTTCTACCAAATCCGTGGCGTCGGTCCTGAGACCAACGCGATGCTCGAGGCGTACACGACGCTTTCCGCGCTCGCGACGCAAACGTCACGGGTGAAGCTCGGCACGCTCGTCACGGGAGTCACCTATCGCAATCCCGCGCTGCTTGCCAAGGAGGTCACCACGCTCGACGTCATCTCCAAGGGGCGTGCGGTGCTCGGCATCGGAGCCGCGTGGAACGAGGACGAGCACAACGGCTACGGCATCGAGTTTCCGCCGATCGCGCGCCGCATGGACCGGCTCGAGGAGGCCGCGACCATCGCGAAGCTGATGTTCACGGAGGAGCGTCCGTCGTTCGAGGGACGGTTCTACCGAATCGACCGCGCGCTCAACGTCCCGCGGCCGATCCAGAAAGGTGGACCGAAGATCCTGATCGGTGGCGGCGGCGAGAAACGGACACTTCGCATCCTCGCCAAGCACGGCGATATCGGCCACTGGTTCGGCGGGCCGGTCGAAGAGTTGAAGCGAAAGAAGGGCGTGTTCGAAGAACACTGCCAGGCGGTCGGTCGCAATCCATCGGACGTGCTCCTGACGCTCGGCGTCGGATTGATCCTCACGGAGAGCGAGCAGGCGGGCAAGGCGATCCTGGAGAGGATTCCCGCCGAACGACGCCCGATGATCCGGGTGGCGACGCCTGACCAGGCGGCCGAGATCATTCGCCCCTACATCGATGCAGGTTTCGGCGGTTTCACGCTGAACAATCCGATGTTTCCCACGATCGAATCGATCGGACTCGCGGGTGAGCTGATACAGCTCGTGCGCGCGAGCGGGGTCACCGCCTAGTAACTCTTGTAGATCTTCTCGCCCGCTCGCACTGCTACCCGGAGATGGTTTTCGGGCGGTGCGAGCGGGCAGGCCCAACGCGGGCTGTACGCGCACGACGCGTTGTAGGCGAAGTTGAAATCGAGCACGACCTCGGATGATCCG
>DASSLJ010000249.1:0-2199 GCA_035689585.1 Candidatus Dormiibacterota bacterium | reverse complement strand
TCGTCGAGCGCGCGCCATGTCAACCTCGCAGCCCGATCCCAGCTGAACTGCGCCGCGCGGAGGATGCCTTTGTGGCGAAGACCGGCGGCGAGGTCCGTGTCCTCCAGCACGCGCTCGAGCGCCTTGCGCCACTGCTCGGGATCACCGGCGGGCACGACGAGCCCCGCATCCTCAACCACCTCAGGGAGGCTCGACGTGTCCGAAACCACGACAGGGGTCCCGCACGCCATCGCCTCCAGCGGAGGAAGTCCAAACCCCTCGTACCACGCCGGATGCGCGAGCACGCGCGCGAGGTTGTAGTAAGCCGGCAGCTCATCCGGTTCGACCGCTTCGTGGTGATGCAGCCGCGGTCCGAGGCGCGCCATCTTCTCCCTGATCGCCTCATAGCGCCATCCCCACGAGCCGACGACGACGAGGTCGGGCCGGTCTCGCATCAGCACCCAGGCGTCGAGCAGCGTCTCGAGGTTCTTGCGCGGCTCGATCGTGCCGACGAAAAGGATGAACCGCTCCGGCAGCCGCAAACGCGACCGCGCCTCGTTGCGCTCTTCGGTGCCCATCGGCCGCAGCTTTGGCGAGACCCCATGAGGGACGACCTGGATCTTCCCGCGGTCCATGTCGAAGAACTCCTGGACGTCTCTGGCCGTCGACTCCGACACGGCGATGACGACGTCGGCGCGAAGGATCGAGCGCGGCACGACGATGCGCGTGCTCAGCGGCTGGCGTGGTGGAAACCAGCGCGAGTTGCGATAGATGGCCAGGTCATGGACGGTGATGGCGGACGGAGCGCGGACGGAACCGAGCGGCAGTGCACCCGCGGGCCCGAAATAGACGTCGGGCTTGATGCGCCGGATTTCCGCAGGCCACTGGAGATGCCGTCCGATGAAGCGCGTCTGTGGAAGCAGGCGGTAGTCGGAGTTGGGTGCGTACATCACGCCGCCGCGCGGCCCGAACACCATGAGGTGCGCGTCAGGGCGGTCGACGTGCATCGCGCGCAGGATCTGGGTCGTGTAGACGCCGACACCCGCGCGCGGGCGCTCGAGGCCTGAGCCGTCGACGACGACGTCGAGATGCGTTAGCGCAGGTACGACTGGTTTCGTTTCAGCACTTCGAAGTTTTCGAGTGCGAGCCCGGTGCCGCGCACGACGGAGGTTTGCGGCTCATCCGCGATCAACGCCGGGATGCCCGTGTGCATCGACACGTAACGGTCGAGACCTCGCAGCTGCGCGCCGCCACCGGACAGCACGATGCCGCGATCGAAGATGTCAGCCGCGAGCTCGGGCGGCGTCTCCTCGAGCACGTCGCGGGTCGCACCGACGATGAGCCGCAGCGGCTCCTGTATCGCCTCCGCGATCTCGTTGGATGAGATCTCGACATTCTTGGGCAGCCCGGTGACGATGTCTCGCCCGCGGACTTCCGTCAGGATCGGATGCTTCATCGAGACGGCAGAGCCGGCCGCGATCTTCGCCTCCTCGGCCGTTCGCTCGCCGATGAGCAAGTTGTGCCGGCGCTTCATGTACATCGCGATGGCATCGTCGAGCCGGTTTCCGCCGACGCGGATCGAGTGCGAAACGACCATCCCCGACAGCGAGATGACGGCGACCTCGGTCGTCCCGCCGCCGATGTCGCAGACCGCGCTGCCGCGCGGCTCAGAGATCGGAAGACCCGCGCCTATGGCCGCGGCCAAAGGTTCGTCGATGAGCCACGCCTGGCGCGCGCCCGCCGAGATCGCTGCCTCGGTCACCGCGCGGCGCTCCACGGACGTGACGCCAGAGGGGACGCAGACCATGATCTCCGGCTTGAAAAGCCGCTGCCGGCCCTGAACCTTGCCGACGAGGTGATGGAGCATGCCTTCGGTCACGACGAAGTCGGCGATGACCCCTTCGCGCATAGGCCGGACGATCTGGATCCCGTCCGGCGCGCGCCCGACCATCTCGAAGGCCTGCTTTCCAATCGCAAGGATGCGCGTGCCGTCGCGGTTGACGGCGACGAGCGACGGTTCGTTGACGACGATGCCTTCGCCCTTGACGTAGATGAGAACCGTCGACGTGCCGAGGTCAATGCCGATCTTCTTGGAGAGAAGGTTCACTCGTACGTGTGGGTGAACCCCGCCTGCTCCGAGTCGACGCTTACGGACTTGATCCTCGCGCCGACCGACGCGAGCTTGTCGACCATGTCCTCGTAGCCGCGCTCGACGTGCCA
>DASSLJ010000248.1:0-17457 GCA_035689585.1 Candidatus Dormiibacterota bacterium | reverse complement strand
CTTCATCATCGTCGACTACTACCTGACCGCCGGCATCAGCGCGTTCTCCGGCGTTTCGTATCTCGCAGGCGTGATTCCCGCGGTCGGGTGGGGCAACGCGATACCAGGAACTCTGGTCGCGCTTGCGTTCCTCGCAGTCCTCAACGTCTACGGAATTCGCGAGAGCGCCACGATCAGCTTCGTCGCCGCGACCGCCGCCGCGGCCGGCCAGCTGCTCGTCGTGATCGTGGTTGCGCTCCACATCGGAGCCGCCGGGATCATGGAGACGATCCGCATGGTGGGCCATGGCCCGCCGATGCTCACACCGCTGACGCTCGTGACCGGTTTCGGCGCCGCCTTCCTCGCGTTCTCGGGCCTCGAGAGCGTCGCCCAGATCGCACCGGCCATGCGCACGCCGCGTCGCGTGACGGCTTATCGGACGATGGCGATCGTCATCCTGACGATGACGGTCACGAGCCCGTTGCTGACGCTGTGGTCGACGACGCTGGTGCCCGACCCCAACAGCGCCGACCACGTCAATCAGCTGCTGTCGCTGCTCGGCGCACAGTTCGGCGGCAACTCGCTGGGCGCGTACGTTGCCATCAGCGGTTCCATCCTCCTGATCTTTGCCAGCAACACGGCGATCATCGGCGGCTACCACGTCTTCCTGGCGCTGACGCGGATGGGCTTCCTGCCTCGGATCGTCGAGGTCCGCAACTCTTGGCGCCGAACACCGCACCTGGCCATCCTCGCCGCGGTCGCCCCGCCCGTCGTCCTGGTCTACATCGCCGGGCAGAGCGCCGACACAGCGGTATTTCTTGGCGACCTGTACGCCTTCGGGCTTCTGGGTTCGTTCATCCTCACCAACGTCTCGCTCGACGTCATCCGCTGGCGCGAGCTCGCAGCCGACAACACGCTCCGCCGGCGCATGTGGTTCGCCGTGGGCGTGCTCACGACCGGATTCACGGTCGTCGGGTGGAGCGTGAACCTCGTCTTCAAGCCGTACGCGACCGCTTTCGGCGGCGGCCTCACGATCATCGGAGTCGTCGTCGGCCTGTGGACTTACAACCGCGCCCGCGGTCGGCGTCCCACCGTCTATCCACTGCCGTACCGGCCCGACCTGGCGGCGCAGTCGATCACCGTGCAGTTCCAGCGCGAGCCCGCGGACGTGCTCGTCGTCCTGCCGCGCGACCAGAACTCGGCCGACGCAGTCATCGACGAGGGCGTGCGCACCGCGCACGGGAAGCGCGTGGTTTTCCTCTACCGCGGTCAGGCGCCTCCCGGCCCGGCCGAACTCTGGGAGGTCAGCGATCCGTACCTGAAGGACTACGTCGCGCAAGACGCGTTCACGCGCGCCGAGATGCGCTCGCGGCACCACGTTCCGCACCGGCGCTACGTCTACGTTCCGGGCAGCCTCCCACGCGATTCGATCGGCCGGGTATGGGCCGAGGTCAGGCCGCATGAAACCGTCGTCCTCAACGGTGAGCAGGACGTGCTGCCGCCGATTGCGCTAGACCGCGTTCGCCACAGGGTCCACCACGGCGTGCAGATCCTTCACCTCGTCAGCAGCCACGCATTCCATTCCGAGATGGCGGCCGCCGGCGCCTAGCCTCCGACGATCAGGTCCTTGAGCTCGCGCGGGTACTCCGTCATCACCCGCCGTCCGTGCTCCGTGATGACGACCGTGTCGCTGTGCCGGAAGCCACCCAGATCCTGGATGTAGACGCCCGGCTCGACGGTGAAGACCATGCCGGGTTCGAGCACGGCGTCGTCGCCGCGGTCGAGGAACGGCGCCTCGTGACCTTCAAGGCCGATCGAGTGCCCGACGTGATGTCGGAGGTTTCCGGCCACGCCGAGATCCTCCGCAACCTGGACGACGGCCAGCTCGACCTCCGCGGCGGGGACGCCTGGCGCCATCACCTCGATCGCGCGTGACTGCAGTGCCAGCATGGCGTCGAACGCCTTGCGCTGCTCGGGCGTGGGCTCGCCGACGATCATCGTGCGCTCGAGCTCGCTGCGGTAGCCGTCGATGTTGCTTCCCGCGCCGCTGACGAGGACGTCGCCGGCCTGGATGCCGTGGCCCTTGACGAAGCCATGGGGCATCGCGGTGGAGCGACCGCCGACGAACATCGCGACCATGCCGGTGTCGTCGAGCCCCTTCGGCCGCCATCCCGGCATCTCGCGCACCATTTCGAACAGCGTCTCGGTCGCGGGAGGCGTGTAGCACTCCATCTCGGTCTTGCCGGCGGTGATCGCGTCCTGCATGCGGCGGTGGGCACGTACGGCCCAGTCGCACGCCAGCTGGATGCACTCGAGCTCGGCCGGCGACTTGACGCGGCGGAGCGACTCGATGATCAGCTCGGCATCAAGCGGCTCGACCCCTGTCAGGTCGCTCAGCCGCGGTCCGCGGTAGCCCCAGTACGGAACGTATCCGTCGTGGTCGGCGCCGGTGCGCTCGGCGCGCACGCCCATCTCGGCGAGGACGTCCGCGACGGTCCCCATCGGATGCTCGGCGCCGGGATACTCAAAGTAGATCCGAACCTGGTCGACCGCCGTCGCCGATTCGGCGTGCTCCTTCTCGACCGCGGGCACGACAAGCGATGACTGGCCGCTCGAGCCGATCACGAGCGCGATCGGACGCTCGGTCGGGATGTGGTGGAAGCCGGTCAGGTAGGCGACGCGCGCGGGGTAGAAGACGCACACGGCGTCGAGGCCGGCGGCTTCCATGCCCGCCGCCACGCACTCCCGGCGCAGGGCGTACTCGGCCTGGGAGATCGAGGGGACTGCCCCATCCCGGCCCTTCGGGCCGGACTTCCCCGCAAGCGGGGAAGACGTCGTCTTTCTTCTAGTAGGCGGCAAGCTGGCGCATCGCCTCCGCGATCTTGTGCGGGCTGGGCATGAAGAAGTCCTCCTGTGGCGTGTTGAACGGCATCGCGGGGATGTCCGGCGCGGCGACGCGCGTCACCGGGCCGTCCAGGTCGTCGAATGCGTGCTGGGAGATGATCGCTGCGACCTCGGCGCCGAAACCGCCGGTGAGGTTGTCCTCGTGGACGATCAGCGCCTTGCCGGTCTTGCGCACGGACTCGAGAATCGTGTCCCGGTCGAGCGGCGCGAGCGTGCGGAGGTCGACGACCTCGACGCTGACGCCCTCTGCCTCCAGCTGACGCGCACCGTCAAGGCAGTAGTGCGTCATCAGGCCCCAGGCGAAGCAGCTCAAATTCGTGCCCGCGCGGCGCACGACGGCGGGACCGATCGGTAGGGTGTGGTCGCCGTCGGGCACGTCCTCGGCGACGAGGCGATAAACCTTCTTGTGCTCGAGGAACAGGACAGGATCGGGGTCGCGCACCGCCGACTTGAGCAATCCGTGAGCGTCGCTCGGCATGCTCGGCACGACGACCTTCAGGCCAGGCACGTGCGCGTAGAACGCCTCGATGGACTGCGAGTGGTAGAGGCCGCCATGCACACCACCGCCGAACGGCGCGCGGATCACCATCGGCACGGCCCAGTCGCCGTTGGAGCGGTAGCGGGTCCTCGCGGCCTCGCTGACGATCTGGTCGAACGCGGGGTGAATGAAATCGGCGAACTGGATCTCCGCGATCGGCAGCAGGCCGTTGAGCGCGGCACCGACGGCCACGCCGACGATGCCGGACTCGGCCAGTGGCGTGTCGAGCACCCTCGACTCGCCAAAGCGCGCATACAGGCCGTCGGTCGCGCCGAACACGCCGCCCTTGCGCCCCACGTCCTCGCCGAGAACGAGGACTCGTTCGTCGCGCTCCATCTCCTCAGTGATCGCGGCGCGGACCGCCTCGATCATCCGCATCTCAGGCATCCGAAAAATAATTGTGCGCGGTCAACACATAAGAAGACTGGATCGCGGCGGTCGCGCGTTATTCTCGATTGGAAAAGGGGGGAGGTTAATCACCTTCCTGGAGGTTGTCCCGATTTCGTTCTCGGCCGAGGTCAAGAACGAGCTGGCCGGCTTGTTACCTGCGCGATCGTGCTGTCAGTTGAACGAGCTGCTCGGCATCTACTACGGCTCGCGCGGCCGTCTGCTGGGGAGCCAGAGAGGCCGCTCGGCCTACTTCTCGCTGCTCCGCAACGCCGTCGCGCGCAAGGTCGTGAGACTTGGTCGCGCCGTCGGCCGGATGGAGGCGAAGTACCAGGCCGTGAAGACGCGCAAGCGGATGTCGTTCTTCATCGAGCTCTCGCTTCCGGGTGAGCTCGTGCCTGCTTTCTCTCAGCCGCCGGTGCAGGCGATGCCGGATGCGGCCTGTGACCGGAAGGCGATGCTTCGCGGTCTGTTTCTCGGCTGCGGCTCGGTCAACGCGCCGAACACGCGCTATCACCTCGAGTTCGTCGCGCCGACGGCCTCGTGGGCGTCGGCCATCTTGCGCATGATCGAGAGCTCCGGCGTAAAAGCCGGGACAACCGACCGCGGCGGACAGCGGGTGGTTTACATCAAGGACGGAGACGGCATCGCGCGCCTGCTCTCGCTGATGGGCGCGAGCCGCGCGGTGATGGAGTTCGAAAACGTTCGCGTCGTCCGCTCCGTGAGCGGCGAGGTCAACAGACGGCTCAACTTCGAGACCGCGAACATCGGCAAGACGATCGGGTCCGGTCTGCGCCAGGCCGCCGCCATCGACACCCTGGAAGAGCGTGGCGTGCTCAAGCTGCTGCCGCCGGCACTCCAGGAGATGGCGAGATGGCGCCGCCAGAACCCGGACCTCAACCTTGGGGAGCTCGCGGGCCGTATGAAGCTTTCGAAGTCAGCGGTCAATCACAGGCTGCGCCGGTTGCAGCAACTGGCCCATTCCAATGGGGACATTCGGCCCTCGAAGCCCGAACTTCGCTCCGCCTAACATTTAGGCCGTTCCTCCGCCATTCGCAAAACTCATTAGGAGCGCGCCCGCATGGCACTCAAAGTAGGCATCAACGGTTTCGGCCGCATCGGCCGCAACATCTACCGCGCGGCGTGGGAGCTGAAGCCTGGTTTCGACGTCGTCGCCGTCAACGACATCGGCGACTCAAAGACGTTTGCGCACCTGCTCAAGCACGACACCGCGCTCGGGACTTTTGCGCCCGCCGTCAAGGCCGACGGCGATGCGATCCACGTCGACGGGCACAGCGTCAAATTCCTCAGCCATAAAGACCCGGCCGAGCTTCCCTGGAAGGACCTCGGCGTGGATGTCGTCATCGAGTCGACGGGCCTGTTCACCGACGCAACCAAAGCCCGCGTGCACATCGACAAGGGCGGCGCCAAGAAGGTGATCATCTCCGCGCCGGCGACAAACCAGGACTACACCATCGTCATGGGCGTCAACCACAAGGGCTACGACTCGAGCAAGCACAACGTCATCTCCAACGCAAGCTGCACGACCAACTGCTTTGTGCCGCTCGCAAAGGTGCTCCACGACTCGTTCGGCATCGAGCGCGGGATGATGACGACGATCCACGCATACACGGCGGACCAGCGGCTGCAGGACCTTCCGCACAAGGACCTGCGACGCGCGCGGGCTGCCGCCGACAACATCATCCCGACGTCGACCGGCGCC
The DNA here is from genome assembly GCA_035689585.1 of Candidatus Dormiibacterota bacterium. Taxonomy (GTDB): domain Bacteria; phylum Chloroflexota; class Dormibacteria; order Dormibacterales; family Dormibacteraceae; genus 40CM-4-65-16. The sequence continues at coordinate 11,926 of DASSLJ010000248.1, read as the reverse complement.
AACCGCGCGGTGGCGGAGGTGCTGCCGGAGCTGTCCGGAAAGTTCGCCGGGATCTCGTTCCGCGTCCCGATCCTCGACGTGTCGGTGGTCGACCTCACCGTCAGCCTCAACAAGTCGACGACCGCGCAAGACATCAACGCCGCGTTCGACGAGGCCGCGAGCGGCGAGCTGCGCGGAATCCTCGCGGTTAGCCACGAGGAGCTCGTGTCGTCGGACTTCAAGACCGATCCGCACTCGTCGATCGTCGACGCGCCGTCGACGGCGGTGCTCGGCGGTGACTGGGCGAAGGTCGTGAGCTGGTACGACAACGAGTGGGGCTTCAGCTGCCGCATGGTCGACCTGATCTCTTACATGGCGGAGCGGCTCTGAAAGCTTCGATCTCGACAGTCGACGTCGCGGGCAAGCGAGTGCTGGTCCGCGAAGACCTCAACGTCCCGATGTCCGGCGGCAAGATCAGCGACGACACGCGCGTCCGCGCCGCCGCGCCGACGGTCGAGCACCTGGCCGAGCGCGGCGCGAAGGTGATCGTGATGTCGCACCTCGGCCGGCCGAAGGACCGCGAGCCCGACCTCTCGCTGAAGCCCATCGCACCCGACCTGTCGCAACGCGTGGGCCGCGAGGTCGCATTCGCCGACGACTGCGTGGGCGATCCCGCCACCCAGGCGGTGATGCGCATGCGGTCCGGACAGGTCCTGCTGCTCGAGAACGTCCGCTATCACAAAGAGGACGAGGCCAACGACGCAGAGTTCGCCCGCAAGCTGGCATCTCTCGGCGACCTGTTCGTCAACGATGCGTTCGCGGCGTCGCACCGCGCGCACGCGTCGGTCGTCGGCGTCGCCGCGTTTCTTCCGGCGTACGCCGGCGAGCTGATGGAGAACGAGCTCGCTGCTTTGCACACCGCGCTCGACAACCCGCGGCGGCCGATGATCGCGGTCGTCGGCGGCGCGAAGGTCTCGACCAAGGTTGGCGTCCTGCTGAACCTCTTGAAGAAGGTCGACGCGCTTTTGATCGGCGGCGCGATGGCAAACACTTTCTTCAAGGCGCGCGGCTGGCCGACCGGCGCCGGCCTTGTCGAGGACACCGCGCTCGACGAGGCGCGCAAGGTCGAGGCTGCGGGTGGCGACAAGCTGGTGTTGCCCGTCGATCTCGTGTGCACACGGAAGATGGAGCCGGGTCAGCCGCTGCGCGTGCTGCCGGCGGACAAGGTCGAACCGGAGTGGATGGCGCTCGACATCGGGCCCGAGTCGGTGCGCCTGTTCCGGGAAAAGCTGCGAGGCGCAGGCACCGTCATCTGGAACGGTCCGGTCGGTGTTGCTGAGATACCGGATTTCGCGGACGGGACGAAGAAGGTCGGCGAGGCGATCGCCTCCTGCGGCGGCTACACGCTCGTCGGCGGCGGGGACACCATCGCCGCGATCGACGCGCTTGGCCTCGGCGGCCGGTATTCGCACGTGTCGACCGGAGGCGGCGCGACGCTCGAGTACCTGGAAGGCAAGGAGCTTCCCGGCATCGCGATCTTGAAAGAAGCCTAGGTGTCCTCTTCATCGCGCCCGCCGGGGATGCCGCTGCTCGCGGCCAACTGGAAGATGAACCCGACCAACGAGGACGACGCTCTCGACCTCGTGCGAGGGGTGCTGTCAGTGGCGCGCGGGCACGCCGACAAGATCGAGGTCGTCCTCATCCCGCCGTTCCCGTGGCTGATCGGCGTCTCGGAGGTTCTCGACCAGTCCGGTGTCAAGCTCGGGGCGCAGGACTGCTTCTGGGAGATGTCAGGTGCGTACACCGGCGAGGTCTCGCCGGCGATGCTCAAAGGCCTCTGCCAGTGGGTGATAGTCGGCCACTCCGAAAGGCGCATACACCTTGGCGAAACCGACGAGATGGTCGCCAAGAAAGCGGCGGCGGCGCTGTCGAGCGAGCTCGGGGTGATCATGTGTGTGGGCGAGCTCGCCGACCACTACGACGCCGGCAAGTCCGACGAGATCGTCTCGGCGATGGTGCGCGCGGGGCTGGCGAACTGTTCGGCGGACGACTCGGCACGCCTGGTGATCGCTTACGAGCCGGTGTGGGCAATCGGTTCGGGTAAAAGCGCCGACCCGGAGCATGCGTACAAGACCATGCGCCTCATCCGTCGCATCGTCGGCGAGATGATCGGCGCGGGCGCGGCGCGCAAGGTGCGCATCCTCTACGGCGGCAGCGTCAAGGCCAACAACGTGCAGCAGTACGTCGAGCTGCCGTTGTGTGACGGCGTGCTTGTCGGCGGCGCGAGTCTCGACGCCGAGGAGTTCGCAGGCATCGTCAAGGTGACGGCCGAGGTCTATGGCCAGCGATAGATCGCCGGGCACGCTCGTTCTGTTGAGGCACGGCGAGAGCACGTGGAACCTCGAGAACCTCTTCACAGGCTGGACGGATGTGCCGCTCAGCGAGCGCGGCGTCTCCGAGGCACGCGAGGCCGGACGCCTGATGAAAGCGGCGGGCCTGCGACCGAGCGTCGTGCACGAATCGCTGCTTCTGCGCGCGATCCAGACGACGCAGCTGGCCCTGTCCGAGATGGAGATGTCATGGGTGCCGATCCAGCGGAGCTGGCGGTTGAACGAGCGCCACTACGGCGCGCTGCAGGGGCTGAACAAACAGCAGACCGCGGAGAAGTACGGCGAGGACAAGGTGAAGCTGTGGCGGCGCAGCTACGACGTGCGGCCGCCCGACCTCGACACTTCGGATGCGCGTCATCCCTCGCGCGATCCGCGATACGCGACGCTGCCGCCCGAGCTTCTGCCTTCGGCCGAGTGCCTCGGGGACGTCGTCGTCCGCATGCTGCCGTACTGGTACGACGCGATCGTGCCCGATCTGCTGCTGCATCCTTGCGTGCTCGTGTCCGCGCACGGCAACAGCCTGCGCGCGTTGGTCAAGCACCTCGACGGTCTTTCCGAGCAGGAGGTCGTCGAGCTCAACATCCCGACGGGAGTGCCGCGCGTCTACGAGCTGGACGACGACTTCCGGCCGAAGTCGTGGAAGTACCTCGGCGATCCGGCCGAGATCGAGCGCCGAGCCGCTGCGGTCAAAGCCCAGGCTGAGGCTGCGCGCCGCGATCCGCGTCGCGGCTAAGCGGCTCCGGCGGTCCAGTGGGCCGCCTGCCGCTGATCCATCGACTCGGCCGCGGCGCGCAGCCTCGGGGTCGAAATCTTCGAGAACCTAGACTGATTCAAGTAATTCACGACGAATTCAAGAAAGGGGGGTCCCCGAGAATGCCTTTTGAAGTTCCTCCGCTCCCTTACGCGTTTGATGCGCTCGAGCCGCACATCGACGCGCAGACGATGCAGATCCATCACGACAAGCACCACGCGGCCTATGTCGCGAATGCGAACAAGGCCCTGGAAGCGCACCCCGAGCTTGCGAGCAAGTCCGTCGAGGATCTTCTCTGGGGCATCGAAGAGGTGCCCGAGGACATCCGCACCGTGATTCGCAACAACGCCGGCGGGCACTCCAACCACTCGATCTTCTGGACGATCATGGGCCCCGGCGGCGGAGGCAATCCTTCGGGACGCATCGCCGACGCGATCAAGAACACGTTCGGCGGCTATGACCAGTTCAAAGAGCAGCTCACGAAGGCGGCCGTCGGGCAGTTCGGCAGCGGGTGGGCGTGGCTGGTGGCCGATCGCCAGGGCAAGCTCTCGGTCAAGGGCTTCCCGAACCAGGACAGCCCGTACATGAGCGAGCTGACGCCGATTCTCGGCATCGACGTTTGGGAGCACGCCTATTACCTGAAGTATCAGAACCGGCGCGCCGACTACGTCGCGGCGTGGTTCAACACGCTCAACTGGGATTCGGTGAACTCACGGTTTGGAGGCATCTGGGCCTAGCGGGCCCAGCTCGCCTCGGTAAAATCTCCCGGTTCCATGGCAAAACTGCAGAACGGGCTGATCATCGCGGAGGCCGTGCTTGCCGTGCTCCTGACGGCGGGGGTGCTGATCCAGACACCTAAGGCGTCCGGCCTCGGGGGCACGATCGGCGGCGGCGACTCGGGCCTTGGCGGCGGCTATCGCACTCGCCGCGGTCTCGAGCGGCAGATCTACTGGACGACGTGGGTCATGGTGGCCGCTTTCCTCGTGTGCTCCATCGCCAACGTTTGGGTGACGACGCATCTCGCCGGTTAAGGGTCTCGTCGCTGTCGGGGCGACGGTCTTCGTACTGGTGGGATGCCAGCCCGTCGCCACGGTCCCCAAGGCCGCGCGCGGCGGCACGGCCGTCGAGGCGTTGGTCGGCCAGGCATCCGTGCTCAACCCGCTCTTCGAGACCAACGAGACGACCCGCGATGTCAACAACCTGATCTACCAGGGCCTGACGACGATCGACTCGCATCAGAACGTCATCGGTCAGCTCGCCTCCGGCTGGGCCATCTCGCCCGACCACCTGACCTACACGTTCGACATCCGCAACGACGTCAAGTGGGCGGACGGCGAACCGTTCAGCGTCGATGACGTGCTGTTCACGTTCCACGTGCTGCAGGACCTCGAGTATCAGCAGCCCGGCGCCGAGGACTGGCGTCAGCTGGGCATCGGCGCGGGAGGGCCGGGACAGGTCGTCTTCTCGCTGCGCGCTCCCGATGCGTCGTTCCCACTTTCGCTGCGCGTCGGGATCATCCCGAAGCACATCTTCAACGGCATGGCACCGGCGCAGATCGAAGACAGCCCCTACAGCGGCATCAAGGCATTCGGTACGGGGCCGTTCAAGGTCGGCTCCATCAACCAGCTTGCGATCACTCTCGACCGAAACCCATACGCCTCGCCACAGCCTTACCTCGACCACCTCGTGCTGCGCACGTATCCCGCCAACGATCCGCAGTCCGCGATTCGCGCCGTGCTTAACGGCACAGCGGACCTGGTCGGCGGGATTCAGCCGCAGGAGGTCGATACGCTGATGGGTCGCACCGACCTCGCCGTCCAGGAGTCGCGGATGTTCACGAACTCGTTCGTGACGTTCAACGTCGACGGTGACGGCAAGCCTTTCTTCAGCGACCCGAAGGTGCGGCTCGCGCTGGTGCAAGCTGTGGACCGCTCGCGCGTCGTCTCGGACGTTTTCTCGGGACGGGCCGACGTCGATCCGAATCCGATTCCGACCGCGGACTGGGCGTATTCCGCGACCGCGGCAAACCTGCATCCGTTCGACGCCGTGGTCGCCGCTTCCGCGCTCGACGCTGCCGGTTGGACGATCGACCAGTCGTCCGGGACGAAGATTCGCTCGAGGAAGGGTGTTCCGTTCCACGTGACGCTCGTTGCGGCCGACTCGTATCCGAATGTCGAGATTGCCAACTCGATCTCACAGCAGCTTGGCGACGTGGGGATACAGGTCGATGTCAAACCGGTGCCCGCATCCAAGCTTCTCCAGGACTATCTGTTGACGCACAGCTACGAGATGGCCCTGATCTCGATCGACGTCGGACCGGACCCGGACCAGTACTCGCTGTGGCACTCGGGTTCCGATCCGGGATCACTGAACTTCGCTTACTCGCGCGGTTGGGGCCTGATCGACAAGGACCTCGAGGACGGACGAGCGGCGGTCGATCCTCAGTCGCGCCTGGCCGCCTACATCGACTTCCAGATGCTGATGGCCGACGCGGCGCCGGCGATCTTCATCTATGCGGCGCGCTATGAGTACGCGGTGTCGCAGCGCGTGCACGGGGTGCACATGAATTCCGCGATCGAGCCTTTCGATCGCTTCCAGTACGTGACCGACTGGTACGTGAACACGACCGGGTAGCGGTAAAACCGGGATTAGTCGACACCCCGACCACCTTGGGATATGGCGATATCACGCCTACGACTCCGCAGGAGGGGTCTCATCGCGCACCGTCCGGTCGCTGATGCACAGTAACGGCCAACCTCACCACGCGCCGCGCCTCTTCGAGCTTGCGGCGGCTGGCCGGACTTCCCTGTGATTCGAGGTCGTGAGCCTCTGTCCCTCTGGTAGCAAGGAACCGACGCTCTATCTGCGATGAGCGAGGTTCAGTACGCAACCCATTCCGGAGTCAGGTCGCGGCCAAGCAAGAGGTTGCTGGTGTGGAGCCTCATCGGCATTGTCCTGACCGGTGGTGCTGCCGGATGGGCGCACGGCCGGATTGACGGTCCCATCACCTTGGTCATGCTCTCTGCACCTGCCGTCTTAGGCCTAGGGGCAGTCGGCCTGTCATTGGGCTCGCCAGCGCCTCCAGGGCCGTGGCTTCGCCGCGGCCTCTACGGCCTGCTGTGGACTGCCTTCATCGTCTGCGCACTTGACTCTTTGGGATTCCCACCCTATTTGATCCCGCTGGTGGCCTTCGCCGTAGCGATCGGCCAGGTCGGGCCTCCGCCGGTAGAGACGATTCTCGGTCGAGCCGAGTCGAGTATGGCCAGCCGAGCGGCACTAGGAACAGTTCGTCAGACGTACGACTTCCTCGCGCGCGTGGGAGCGAGCTCCGTCAAAGCAACGCTGAGAGCATTGGGGTCTTGGACGCCGAACTCGCTCGGTTCAAGCTCGGTTGATGTGGCGATCACGGACAGCGGTATAACTGTCACCCAGTCAAGACGAGGGTTCTACGGGCTTATGGCCCAGCCGGCCTTTCCAGAGATCCGGCTGCTATGGGCGGAGATCCATTCGGTTCAGGTCTTCACCGACATTCTCAAACAGTGGTACCGCCTCAACTTCAACTTCCCTGGCGGTGAGGGTTTCAGCTTGTGGAAGCCAATCGGTCGGAACAACCTCGTGCCGCTTGTTTACGCGCTTGAGGCGCATGGCGTTCCCGTCGCAGGGCGAACGCCGGCGACGGGGCAGATGGGTCAGCCCCAGTGGTCCGCTGATGGACGGTGGTGGTGGGATGGACAGCAATGGATTCCGGGGGCGGCCATTGAACAGCAACGTTCGTCACCAGACGGTAGATGGTGGTGGGACGGATCACACTGGCGTTCCGCTGGAGGTCAACAGAGCTACTCCCCTCCCACGAACGCTTCGGATCAGTAGAAACCGAAGATCGTGTAAACACCGACGTGCATTTTGAGGTCGTGGCTAGTATTCAGCGGAACTACGTTCAGCCGGTACGTGAATACGACCGGCTATGTCTGCTTCCGACCTGGCGAAGCGGTCTGGGCCACGAGCTTGTCGTAATCACGCTGGAACGTAGCGTTGGATAGCCGGAGACCGCGCTAAAGCTCTTGCTCTCGGAGGCCGGCCAGCCTCGTCGCTGTGAACAGGAGCGTGACGTCCTCCTCCAGCACCTCGATCCGGTGTTGAAGGTCCGCCGCCCACCCGACGAGAAGGTCGTCTCGTTGCCGGACCGGCGCCCTCCGGCCTAACCTGCGAATAACGCAACGGCCAAAGAAATTCTCCGGCCGACGGCCCTCATGTCTTGGACCAGTCGCGTCCGGCGCGACAATGACCGGGTGGACCTCGGCCTGAAGGGTCGCCGCGTGCTTGTCACGGCCGCGAGTCGCGGGCTCGGGCGCGCGTGCGCGTCGACACTGATCGCGGAAGGCGCCCGCGTGTTCATCTCGTCGCGAGATCCATCGGCCGCCGCTTCGGAGATCGGCGCGGTGGGCTCGGTTGCCGCCGACATATCTGTTGAGGAAGAGCCGGCACGCGTGGTGGCCGCGGCCATCGACGCCCTTGGTGGGATGGACGTGCTGATCGTGAACGCGGGTGGGCCGCCGCCTGGGACTTTTCAGAGTGTGCCGCTGTCCTCGTGGGACACCGCGTACCAGCTGACGTTGATGAGCGCCGTGCGGTTGGTGCACGCGGCGCTGCCGCACCTGCGCGAGTCGGACCAGGCGCGGATCGTGTTCATCGGATCGATCAGCGTCCGCCAGCCGATTCCGACTCTGACCCTGTCGAATTCGCTTCGCGGTGCCGTGACCGGTCTCGCCAAGACGCTGGCGCTCGAGCTCGCTGCCGAGCGCATCACTGTCAACACCGTTGCGCCGGACGCGATCCTCACCGACCGGATTCACCATCTCGCGGGTTCGGAGGAAGGGGTGAAGGCCATGGCGTCGCGCGCGCCGATGGGCCGGCTGGGGACGCCCGAGGAGTTCGCCGCCGCGGTGGTTTTTCTCTGCTCTCGCCAGGCGGCCTACATCACGGGCCAGACGTTGGGCGTGGACGGCGGCTCACTGCGAGGGGTCCACTAAGGCGCATCGGGACGTTTGACGCCAAACGTGCCGAACCGAGCAGCTGAGCGGGGACGTTTGACGCCAAACGTGTCGAAAAAGGCTCGGTTACGATTCGATTGATGGCCACGACCTCGGTTCGGTTCGCCGAGCGCATGTCGCGCCTCGGGACCGAAGGCGCATTCGAGGTCCTCGCGCGGGCGCGCAAGCTCGAGGCCGAGGGCAAGCACATCGTCCACCTCGAGATCGGCGAGCCGGATTTCGCAACGCCCGACAACATCGTCGAGGCCGCGATCGGCGCGATGCAGAACGGCTACACGCACTACACGCCCGCGAGCGGCATTCGCGAGGCGCGAGACGCGGTGGCGGGGTTCGTAACGCGCATGCTGCACACCGACGTCGACGGCGGCGATGTGGTGCTCGTCCCGGGATCCAAGAACGTGCTGCTGTTCACGCTGCTGGCCTGCATCGAGCCGGGCGACGAGGTCATCCTTCCCGACCCCGGTTATCCCGCGTACGCCTCACAGGTCAGCTTCATCGGAGCGGTTCCAAAGACCGTGACCCTGCGCGAAGACAAGAACTTCCGCATGGACCTCGACGAGCTCGCGTCGTTGGTCGGACCGAAGACGCGGATGGTGATCATCAACACGCCGCAGAACCCGACGGGCGGAGTCCTCACCGAGGAGGACATCGACTTCGTATGCGATCTCGTGACGAAGCACGATCTGCTCCTCGTTTCGGACGAGATCTACAGCCAGCTCGTCTACGGGTTCAAGCACGCGTCGCCGCTGTCGCGACCCGGCATGCGCGAGCGAACGGTGTTGATGGACGGGCTCAGCAAGTCGTACGCAATGACGGGGTGGCGGCTCGGGTATGCCGTGGCGCCGCGAGAGCTGGCCGCGAAGCTCGATACCTTGATGATCAACTCCTCGTCTTGCGCCGCGGCCTTCACCCAGATCGCCGCGATCGAGGCGCTGGGATCACCGGAGTCCGAGCACGCTGTGCATCGGATGGTCAAGGTGTTCGAGCACCGGCGCAACCTCGTGGTCGACGGGATCAACGAGATTCCGGGCATGCGATGTGCGCGGCCGCAAGGCGCCTTCTACGCGTTCCCGAACATCGAGGGCACCGGCTTCGATGAACACGAGCTTGCGAACCGACTTCTCAACGAGGCAGGCGTCGCGGTGCTGCCCGGCACCGCGTTCGGACACGCGGGCAAGGGTTTCATCCGGCTCGCATACACACAGTCAGAAGACGAGCTCAAGCTTGGCCTGCAGCGCATCAAGGAGTTCGTCGCGACTCACAAGGCATAGGATTCTTTTCTCATGGATGACGGACGACTCCGTCTGACCGAACCGCTGGTCAGAGAGGGTGGGCGTCTCCGACCCGCCTCGTGGGAAGAGGCGCTGGCGAAGGCGGCCGCGGGCTTCGAAGCGGCGCGCAAGCTCGGCCCGCAAGCGTTCGGCATGTTCAGCTGCTCGAAGACGACGAACGAGATGAACTTCATGGCGCAGAAATTCACCCGCGCCGTCATGCACAGCAACAACGTCGACAGCTGCAACCGGACTTGACACGCTCCCAGCGTCGCCGGTCTGGCGACAGTGTTCGGAGCCGGAGGAGGAACCTCCTCGTACAAGGAGGCTGAGGAGACGGACCTCTTCATCCTGTGGGGCTCGAACGCGCGGGAGACGCATCCGATCTTCTTCCATCACCTTCTGCGCGGTGTGCGCAACGGGGCCAAGCTGATCGCCATCGATCCGCGGCGGACGAGCTCGGCCGAATGGGCCGACACGTGGCTCGGGATCGACGTCGGCAGCGACATCGCGCTCGCCAACGCCATGGCGCGCGTGATCATTCACAACGACCTCATCGCAGGCGACTTCATCGCGCGAGCGACGACCGGCTACGAGGAGTTCGCGGAGTGCGTCGAGAAATACACGCTCGATCGGGCCGAGGCCGAGACCGGCATTCCTGGCGCCGCGATCGAGGAGGTCGCTCTCGCGTATGCACGCGCGAAGACGGGGATGATCTGCTGGACGCTCGGCATCACCGAGCACCACAACGCGACCGACAACGTGCTGTCACTGATCAATCTCGGTCTGCTCACGGGCAAGGTCGGGCGCTACGCGTGCGGGCTCAATCCTCTGCGCGGTCAGAACAACGTGCAGGGCGGCGGCGACATGGGCGCGATCCCCGCGCGGCTCCCCGGATTCCAGGACATCGAGGACCCCGCGATCCATGAGAAGTTCGTCAAGGCGTGGGGCGGAGCCGAGTTTCCGATCAAGAAGGGCTGGCACCTCAGCGAGATGTTCGATGCGATGGATCGCGGCGACATGCGCGCCGCCTACATCGTCGGCGAGAACCCCGCGCGAAGTGAGGCCGACCAGAAACGCACCATCCGGTTGCTCAGCGGTCTCGACCACCTCGTCGTGCAGGACATCTTCCTCTCGCAGACCGCTGAGCTTGCGCACGTGGTCTTGCCGGCGGCCGCTGGGTGGGCGGAGTCGGAGGGAACCGTGACGAACAGCGAGCGGCGCGTGCAGCGCGTTCGACGCGCGCTGGACCCGCCTGAGGGAGCGCGCGACGACATCGAGATCATCTGCGAGCTCGCGCGCAGGCTCGGTTCTGAATGGGGCCATCCGACCGCTGAGCAGGTGTGGGACGAGTGCCGCAGCCTCTCTCCGATGCACGCCGGTATGAAGTACGAACGGCTCGACGAGCTCGGCGGCATCCAGTGGCCCTGCCCCGACGAGTCGCATCCAGGCACGCAGTTCCTGCACGGACGCCTGTGGAGCGACCCCGTCGAAGGCATGCGCGCGGCGTTCCATTCAGTCGAGCAGGAGCCGCCCGTCGATCGTCTGACCGAGGAGTTCCCGATCAGGCTCACGACCGGGCGCCGGCTCGATTCGTTCAACACCGGGATTCAGACGGGCGAGTACTCGTCACCGCTCCGGCGCGGCGAGTTTCTCGTGATCGCCCCCGAGGACGGCTCGAAGCTCGGGATCGAGGATGGCGAGCGTGTCCGCGCCTCATCACGCCGCGGGTCGGTCGACGTCAACGTGCACTTCGATCAATCGATGCGCCCGGGCCTGGCTTTCATGACGCTTCACTTCCCGGACGAGGTCGCGACCAACGTACTGACAATCGATGCGACCGACCCGAAGTCCGGCACCGCCGAGTTCAAGGCAAGCGCGATCCGCATCGACAAGATCTGAGTGTCACGTCCCCAGGCGCGTCAGCAGACACGCGAGATCGACGGCCGGAGCCGAGGAACGGGTGGCGCGACGAGGAGCGCATCCTTGATGCGTGAGGAGGAAGCGCCAGGTCCCGTGACGATGGCTTCCGCGCCGCAGGCGCCCGGCCGTCTAGCTCGCGAGGGTGCGAGGCGTCTCGGGGGCGGGACACTCTAGTGGACATACGCACCGCCGGCGGACCAGCGACCGCCGAGGAGATCGCCGCGGTCGACAGGGTGCTCGGCCCGGCGGAGGAGATCGACCATCGTGTGATCCATGCCGGACGCGCGGCACGGACTCAGCGTCATCTGCTGCTTCCGGTGCTGCACGCCATCCAGGACGACGTCGGCTGGGTTGGCCGCGGCGCGCTGGAATACGCGTGCCGGCGGCTCTCGATCCCGCCGGCCGAGGCATACGGCGTCGTCAGCTTCTACTCGCGATTCAAGCTCGAGCCGCATGCCCCTGGCGCCGTGCACGTCTGCGACGACATCGTCTGCATGGTCGCCGGCGCGCGAGCGGACCACGGCGTCAACTGCCTGGGGCTGTGCGACCGTGCGCCGGCGA
>DASSLJ010000247.1:0-5688 GCA_035689585.1 Candidatus Dormiibacterota bacterium | reverse complement strand
CGACGGCGCCAGACAGCGCGATCTGAAGTCGATCCGGCACTGCGTTGCGGCGGCGGAAGCGCTGCCCGCCGAGGTCTGGCGCCGCTGGAAGGACGCGTTTGGGCTGACGATCCTCGACGGCGTCGGTTCGACCGAGATGCTTCACATCTACTGCTCGAACCGCCTCGACGAGGTCAAACCGGGCAGCAGCGGCAAACCCGTGCCGGGTTATGAGCTCAAGATCCTCGATCCCGACGGCAACGCTGTCGAGCAGGGCGAAGCGGGCGATCTCTACGTCAAGGGCGACAGCGCGCTCGCGCTGTACTGGGCGCAGCACGAGAAATCAAAGCGCTGCATTCTCGGCGACTGGTTCTTCACCGGCGACCGCTACCGCGTCGACGACGAGGGCTATTACTGGTACGAGGGCCGGTCCGACGACATGATCAAAGTCAGCGGCCTTTGGGTGTCGCCGATCGAGATCGAGTCGGCTCTCCTCGAGCATGCGGCGGTCAACGAGAGCGCAGTGGTCGGCGTCGACGTCGATGGATTCACGAAGATCAAGGCATTCGTGATCGTGAAGGGTGAAGCAGTGATCGGTGATGCGCTCGTGGTGGAGCTGCAGGAGCACTGCAAGACGCGTCTTCAGCGCTACCAGTACCCGCACGTGATCGAGTTCGTGGGGGAGCTGCCGAAGACAGTCACCGGCAAGATCCAGCGCTACAAGCTGCGCGAGAAGGAAGCGACTCCTGCCTAACCACATCGCGGTCCTTCCATGCGACGGCGCGGGCAAAGAGGTCGTGCCTGAGGCGATCAAGGTGCTGCGGGCCGCCGGCGCGGACTACGACTTTCAGGAGTACGAGGTCAACGCCGACCAGTTTCTCCGCACGGGCGTGCCCATTCCGGCTGAAACCTGGCGAGACCTCGAGAAAGCCGACGCGATCCTGTTCGGAGCGGTCGGCGACCCGCGCGTCAACGACGCCGCGTATCTGGCAGGCGTCCTGCTCAAGCTGCGGTTCGAGCTCGACCTCTACGTCAATCTCCGTCCGGCGAAGCTCTACGACGACCGCCTCTCACCGCTGCGACGGGAAGACCGCCGCAAGATCGACCTGCTGATCGTCCGCGAGAACACCGAAGGGCTGTACGTCGGCATGGGCGGACGCTTCAAGAAGGGCACCGACCAAGAGGTCGCCATTCAGGAGGACCTGAACACGCACCTGGGTGTCACCCGGATCATCGACTACGCGTTCCAGACCGCAAAGCGTGAGGTCGTGATGGTCGACAAGTCGAACGCCATGACGCACGCCGGTGCGCTCTGGCAGGAGCGGTGGAAGGCCGTCGCGAAAAAGCACCCGGACATAAAGACGCGTCATCTATATGTGGACGCCGCGGCGATGCAGCTGGTGCGGGACCCGACGCAGTTCGAGGTCATCGTCACGAGCAACCTCTTCGGCGACATCCTGTCCGACCTGACGGCGGAGCTGATCGGCGGGATGGGAATCGCGCCCTCGGGCAACATCAATCCGGAGACGAAACGGGGGCTGTTCGAGCCGGTTCACGGTACGGCTCCGGACATCGCCGGCCGCGGCATCGTGAATCCGATCGGGGCGATTTTGAGCGCATCTATGATGGTTAGACACCTGGGTCAAACGGAAATGGCGAACGCGATCGAGGGTGCGGTCGAATCGGCCATCCGCGCGGGTGACTGCACGCGCGACCTCGGCGGGAGCCTCAACACGAGCCAGGTGGGGGATTCAGTGGCGAGGAGGCTGCGCGACTAGACGATGGGCATGACGATGACGGAAAAGATCCTGGCGCGCGGCGCGGGCCGCGAAAGCGTCAGGCCCGGCGACCTCGTCCTCGCCAAGGTTGACTTTGCGATGGGGCACGACCTCACCATCCCGCCGGCCGGAAAGATCATGCGCGAGCAGATGGGCGCGGAGAAGGTATGGGATCCGGACCGCGTCGCCATCACGCAGGACCACTTCCAGCCCGCGAAGGATGCGGCGAGCGCAACGCTTGGGCGGCTCACACGCGAGTTCGCACAGTCGATGGGCATCAAGTACTACTTCGAGGTCGGGCAGGGCGGCATCTGCCACACCGTGTTGCCGGAGAACGGCCTCGTGCTGCCCGGCGAGCTGGTCGTCGGAGCCGACTCGCACTCGTGCACCTACGGCGCTCTCAACAACTTCGCGACCGGCATCGGGTCCACCGATCTCGCGTGCGTGCTCGCGCTGGGTGAGCTTTGGTTCCGCGTCCCGGAGACGCTGAAGTTCGTTTATCACAACCGCCTGAAGGAATGGGTCGAGGCCAAGGACCTGATCCTCTACGTCATCGGCCAGATCGGCGTCGATGGCGCCCGCTCCAAGGCGATGGAGCACACCGGCGAGGCGCTGCGCCACATCGACATGGAGGCGCGGCTGACGATGACGAACATGGCGATCGAGGCGGGCGCGAAGAACGGGATCATGGAGTTCGACGACGTCACGCGCGAGTACCTCGAAGGCCGGGCGAAGCGTAAGTACACGCCCGTCACATCAGACGCCGACGCGGAGTACGAGAAGGTTCTCGAGTTCGACGCCGAAAAGGTCGAGCTGGGTGTCGCCAGGCCGATGTCGCCCGACAACTACGCGCCGCTGTCAGAGGTCGCCGGCACACGGCTCGACCAGGTGTTCATCGGCTCGTGCACGAACTCGCGCATCACCGACCTCCGGCGCGCGGCCGCGGTCCTCGAGAACCACAAGGTGGCTCCCGGAGTGCGGCTGATCATCACGCCCTCCTCGCACCAGGTCGCGATCCAGGCCGAGAAGGAAGGCTTGATCCGCACGTTCCTCGCTGCCGGCGCGGCGTGGACGACCGCGACCTGCGGCGCCTGCCTCGGCGGCCACATGGGCGTCCTCGGCGAAGGCGAGGTGTGCCTGAGCACGACCAACCGCAACTTCCCGGGCCGCATGGGCCACCCGAAGGCGCAGGTCTACCTGAGCAACCCGGCGGTGGCCGCGGCGAGCGCGGTCGCAGGTGTCATCACGCATCCGAGTGAGGTGCTCAAGCACCTGCCGGCCGAAGTCGCATGACGCTGCCCAAGGTCATCCGCGGGCGCGCGTGGAAGTTCGGCGCCAACATCGACACCGACCAGATCATTCCGGCGAAGTACGCGATCTATTCGCTCGACGAGAAGGAGCTAGGCAAGCACGCGTGCGAGGGTGTGCCCGGTCGCGAGACATGGGCGTCGGAGGTTCAGCCCGGCGACATCGTGGTCGGTGGCTCGAACTTCGGCTGCGGCTCGTCGCGTGAGATCGCGCCCGTCGCGATCCGCGGCGCGGGCGTCTCCCTCGTCATCGCGGACTCGTTCGCGCGGATCTTCTTCCGCAACGCGATCAACATGGGCTATCCCATCCTGCAGTCCCCGCAAGCCGCGGAAGCGGTCGAGGACGGCGATGAGCTGGAGGTCGATCTCGAAGAGGGCGTCATCCGCAACTTCACCAAGTGCGACGAGTACCGCGCGGAGCCGTTTCCGCAGTTCATGACCGAGCTTCTGCGCATGGGCGGGCTTGTGCCGTGGGTGCGCAAGCAGCTCGAAGAGCGAAGGCGCAAGACGCCCGCGACGAGTGGATAAGCACAAGCCCGTCGAGCTGCAAGAGCCGCTCGAGGAGCTGGCTCGCGATCCGAAACGGTTCGACCACGACCTGAAGTTCCCGCCTCCGGAGAAGATTCGCGTCTACGACGACACGCTGCGCGACGGCGAGCAGATGCCCGGCGTCGCGATCACGCCGCACAACAAGTACGAGCTAGCGCGCATGCTGTCCGACATCGGGGTGCACGTGATGGACGTGGGGTTTCCTTACGTCTCGGAAGGTGAGCGCGAAACCCTGCGCCTCGTGCTGAACGGCCGCAAGAAAGGCGAGCTGCGCGAGGACCTCGAGATCGTTTGCATGATGCGCTGCACGAAGGGCGACATCGACGCGACGATGAAGGTCATCGATGACCTCGGCTACAAGCGCGACGAGGTCACCTACTTCATCTTCACGTCGGCGTCCGACCTTCATGTCAAGTACAAGCTCGGCAAGACGCTGCTGCACCGCGACGACATCCCGGAATCGGAGTGGCTCGAATTGCCGGTGTCTTACTACCGCGAGGCCAACATCCGGATGATGTGCGAGGCCATCTCGTATGCCCGCGCGCAGGGCGCGACCTCGATCGAGTTCGGGGGCGAGGACGGCAGCCGCGCCGACGTCGACTACATCGCCGAGATCCATCGTGAGGGCCTGAAGGCCGGAGGCACGCGGCCGTCGACACCCGACACGGTCGGCTGCTATTCGCCGTTTGCGGTACGCGAGTACATCCCGGCGATCAAGGCCGCTGCGCCCGATGCGCCGCTGGTCGTGCACTTTCACAACGACCTCGGCCTTGGCGCGTGGAACACGGTGATGGCGCTGGGGAGCGGGGCGGAGGTGTTCACCACGAGCGTCAACGGCATTGGCGAGCGCACGGGCAACGCGCCCATGCACCAGGTGCTGCTGCAGCTTCGGTATCTGTTCGGCATCGAGATCCCGCGCTTCAAGTACGACAAGCTGCGTGCGCTCGCGCGCCATCTCGAAAAGATCAGCGGTGTGCCGGTGCAGCCGACCGAGCCTGGAATCGGGCTCAACGTCTTCAGCCACGAGTCCGGGATCCACACCGCGGGCATGCTCATCCACCCGGCGATCTATCAGTTCATCCCGCCGTCAGACCTCGGTGCGGACATCACGTACGTCTACGGCAAGCACTCGGGTGCTCTCGTCATCGAGCATGCACTGAAGGACGCCGGGATCGCGCCTGAGCCACAGCTCGTCGCGAAAGTGCTCAACGAGGTCAAACGCGTCCGGGAAGAGCGGGCTGAACGCAGCGACTTCTCGGAATTCCATCGCGACTACTACGATCACCTGAACCGAATGGGGCTCACAGCCGAAGAGGTGGTCGACATCGCGAAGGCCCTGTCCGCCTGATGGCAACGACCACTCGCGCCGACACCGGCAGCAAGCAGGAGTTCCTCCAGCTACATCGCTGGATGTGCATGGCCAAGGCGCTCGACGACCGCATGCACATCCTGGTCAAGCAAGGCCGGGCGCCGTTCGTCGGCTCGAGCCGCGGCCACGAGGGCATCCAGGTCGCCTCGACCGCGGCGCTCGGACCTGACGACTGGCTGGTGCCGCACTACCGCGGGCTTGCGAACTCGATCGTGCGCGGGCTGACGATGAAGGAATGGATGCTCGCCGTATTCGCGAAGGCGGGCGACCCGCTCTCGGCCGGTCGGAACATACCCGGCGGGTGCTACAGCTATCACAAGCTCAAGATCGCACCGGTCTCGCAGGTCGTCGCGAGCTGGATCCCGAAGGCGGCGGGCATCGCGTACGCCGCCAAGCTCAAGGGTGAGACCTCGGTCGTGCTGTGCACCTTCGGCGATGGCGCGACGAGCCAGGGCGTGTTTCACGAGGGAGTCAACTTCGCCGCCGTGCATCGCCTCCCCGTCGTCTTCGTCTGCGAGAACAACAGCTACGCGATCTCCGTGCCGATCCGTCTCCAGATGGCCAACCCGGACGTCGCGGACCGCGCCGCAGGCTACGGAATCGCAGGCGTCACAGTCGACGGCACCGACGTGCCCGCCTGCTTCGCCGCGTCGCGCGAGGCAGTGGCGCGAGCCAGGCGCGGCGAAGGACCGACGCTCATCGACGC
>DASSLJ010000246.1:0-7454 GCA_035689585.1 Candidatus Dormiibacterota bacterium | reverse complement strand
GAGCTTCTGCGACTTCAGCGATCTCGATCCCGACGCGCAGACCGTCGCTGCGCAGAGACTGCATGCTTCCTGCAGCTACGTCCTGCTGCCCGTCGGTGGTCGCAGCGCTCTGTCTCCCGACCTCGAGCGCGTCGCCATCGGCACGACGACACAACTCGTGGCATCGCGGACCGCAGGCCGCCTGGCGACGGGCTATCCGCCGACGGTCGAACGCACGGACCAGGAGGGCACGATCACCTTGCCTTTGTAATTACCCTTGGGGCGGATGCCCAAGCCGAAGGCCAACGCACTGCTTATTCACGGCGACGAGCGGTTCATGGTCGACGAGCGCGCTCGGGCGACGCTCGAAGAGTGGCGCCAGGATCTGATCTCCGATTTCGGCCTCGAGACGCTCGAAGGCACAGGCCTTCAGCCCGCCCGCCTCCAGGACGCGGTGCTGCAGGCGCCGTTCCTCGACCCGTACCGCGTGGTCTTCGCGCGGATGGTGCCGTCCAACCGCACGGAAGGTCTTGCGCCCGCGGTTGCTGGCACGCCGCCGACGACGCGCCTGCTCATCACGGTCGCAGGGCGCCTCGGCTCGACCAACAAGCTGGCCAAAGCAATCGCAGCCGCCGGCGGCACGGTCGAAGAGCACTCGCACCTCAAAGGCCGCGCGCTCAGCGAATGGGCGACCAGGCGCGCGGTCGAGAAGCACGGCCTCGCGCCGGCGATTGCTGCACAGGTCGTGAGAGTGTCGCCACCGGATCTCAGCGTTATCGACTCTGAGCTGACGAAGATCGCGGCCTACAAGGCCTCGGGCGCGAAGGTGACCACGGAGGTGATCAGCGAACTGCTCGCCGGCGGCCGGGAAGACGAGATCTTCCGCCTCACCGACAATCTCCTGCCGAGGCCGACGCCGCAGGCGCTCGACATCGCGCGCAACCTGACGCGATCCGGTCTGCAGCCGACCTCTGTCGCGTACCGGATGGCGCGGCACTACGCTCTCGTGCTCGAAGTCAAGGCGCGACAGGACCGCGGCGAATCGCTGCAGCAGGTCCAGGACGAGATGGCGGAGCACCGTTTCGTCGTCCAGAAAGCCTTCGACGCGGCGCAGCATGCGAACGGCGAGCGCCTGGAGAAGGCGCTCCAACAGATCCGCGACTACGAGTGGGAGGTCAAGTCAGGGCAGGTCGACGCCGACCTCGGCCTAGACGTACTCCTGACCCGGCTCTAGCGCTTCTTCGCAGGCGCCGCGGCAGGAGCCTTCTTACCCTTGGCGGGCGCCGCCGGGACCGGGGCCGCAGCCGCAAGCTTGGCAAGCTGGCGCGCCAGCCGCGCCTTGCGCCTCGCCGCGTTGTTCGGGTGAAGGATGCCCTTGGCCGCCGCGCGATCGAGAGCACGCAAAGCGTCGACGGTCGACTCCGAGCGCTCTTCGGCGGTGGCGCCGCCGGTTGTCGACAGCGATCGCCGCGCCTTGACGATCAGCGTTTTCACTTCAGAGCGCACCGCGCGATTGCGCATGCTGCGCCGCGCTCCTGCGCGCGCTTGCTTCTTTGCCGATGCAGTTCGCTTAGCCACGAAACAGCGATTATAGGTGCCAGTGGAGTTCGAGCTCGGCGGACGGCGTCCGCAGGTTCATCCGGACGCGTATGTGGCGCCAACCGCGGTGCTCATCGGCGACGTACACGTAGCCAGGAACGCAAGCATCTGGTTTGGCGCCGTTCTGAGGGCCGACGAAGCGAAGATCGAAGTCGGCGAGGGCGCAAACGTGCAGGACAACGCCGTCATCCATTGCGCCGAGGACCTGCCGACCATCCTCGAGCCGAACTCGAGCGTCGGCCACTCGGCGCAGCTCGAAGGATGCGTCGTCGAGCAGGGCGCGGTGGTCGGCATGGGGGCGACGATGCTGCAGCGCAGCCGGCTGGGCAAAGGCGCGATGCTCGCCGCCGGCGCGGTTCTCCAGGAAGGTACGCAGATTCCGCCCGGACACATGGCCGCCGGCGTGCCCGCGACCATCAAGAAGCAGCTGGACGGTTCCTCCAACAACTGGGTCGGGACGACCGCAAAGCACTACCAGGATCGGGCGACGAGGTATCGCGCGGAGTTGAAACCGATCTCATCGCGTTGATCGTCGTGGTGCCCGCGCGCGCAAAGCTCAACCTCGACTTGAGGGTGATGGGCCGGCGCTCCGATGGCTTCCACGACCTGCAGACGACATTCCAGGCCGTGGACCTCCATGACCTCATCGAAATCGAAAGCGCGGCAGAGACCCAATTTGATTCCGAGGGATTCGAGATCGACTACACCGACAACTCGGTGCTTAAAGCCCATCAAGCAATCGAGCACGCTGCACAGCGCAAGCTCACCGTCAGCATTCATTTGCACAAACGAATCCCTCCTGGATCCGGAATGGGGGGTGCAAGCTCGGACGCAGCGGCCACACTGAACGCGCTGTCGAAGATGTTCAACGTGAAGGTCGACCTCGATCCGCTCGCGGAGCAGCTCGGCTCCGATGTGCCTTTCTTCCTCGCGGGGGGACGCGCGAGAGCCGAAGGTCGCGGCGAAAGACTCATCCCGCTGGAGTCGACTCAGCAGTGGTTTGCGCTCGCGTGGCCCGGCTTCGAACTCAACACCGTAGATGTGTATCGGGCGTGGGACGAGGTCAAAGGTGACGGCCCGAACGAGCTGCGTAGAGCTGCCGAACGCGTGAATCCGCATCTCGCCACGTTCGCCGAGAAGCTCGGGCCTGGTTGGCAGATGACCGGCAGTGGCTCTGCATTTTTCAAATCGACGTCGAGTGAAGAAGAAGCCAATGACGTCGCAGACAAGCTCGACTGCTGGACCGCCGTGACCGCGAGCGTTCCGCGCTGGGGATGATCCGCCACGGCGCGAAGCGCCGATGTTGAGAAAGACGGCTGCCGTATGGGCAGGCAAGGCCACCGGCACCGTGAGCAGGATCACGAAAAGAGGCGGCGGCACGACGCTTCCTGGCGATGTGGCGCGCGCGATCGACCCGCGGATCCTCACCGAGCTCGCGCGGGATCTCACTCACGGCTCCATCGTGATCACCGGCACGAACGGCAAGACGACGACCGCGCGTCTGATCAGCTGGCTGCTCGAGGGTGCGGGACATCGCGTGGTGTCCAACAGAGCGGGCGCCAACCTCATCTTCGGGATCACCGCGGCGGCGCTTAACAAGGCGGACGCCAACGGCAGGCTCAAAGCCGATTGGGGGGTTTTTGAGATCGACGAGGCGAGCTTGCCCAAAGCCGTGGAGGAGATCCAGCCGAAGACGACGCTTGTCATGAACCTGTTCCGCGATCAGCTCGATCGGTACGGCGAGCTCGAGTCGATCGCCAAGAAGATCGAGCAAGCGCTCGGCGCCCTGCCCGACGATGCAATCGCGGTCCTCAACGCGGACGATCCGCGAGTCGCCGAGATCGGCCTCGCGTTGACGCGGAAACCGTCGTGGTACGGACTCGACGACGTCAGCATCGCCTCGACGACGCTTCCGCACGCCGCCGATGCACGCACGTGTCCGCACGATGGATCGACGCTTGTGTTCGACGCGGTGTACGTCGGCCACGACGGCGTCTATCACTGTCCGAACCATGACTTCGAACGGCCGCAACCTGATCTCACGGCCACCGACATCGAGCTTCACGGCTTCGACGCGCTCGCGATGACGGTCGCGGGCACGCGCATCGATTTGCCTGTTGGGGGTCTCTACAACGCGTACAACGTCCTCGCCTCGTTTGCGGCGGCCCGCAGCGTCGGCCTCGACCCGAATTACATCTCGGAAAGGTTGAAGACGTTCAAGGCGGCGTTCGGCCGGCAGGAACGTATTGACTTTCGGGGCCGCCACCTGATCCTCGTCCTCTCGAAGAATCCGGCCGGTTTCAATGAGACGGTTCGAACCGCGGTCGAGCTTGCGCACGGCGAGAATTTCGTGATCGGGCTCAACGACCGCAAGGCGGACGGCACCGACGTGAGCTGGATCTGGGACGTCGACTTCGAAATGCTTCGAAACCACGCGAAGACCGTCATCCCGGCGGGCGTGCGGGCCGACGACCTCGCGGTCCGACTCAAATACGCCGGCATTGACGCCGAATCACCGCAAACCGACCCGGGCATAGCCCTCGACGCGCTGATCAAGGGCACGAGCGAAGGTGACACCGCGTACCTGCTCTGCACCTACACGGCGATGCTCGACCTTCGCGCCGAGCTCGTGCGCCGCGGATGGGCGCAGCCATACTGGGAAACATGAGGTTCACGATCGGCTGGCTGTATGCCGACTTGATGAACATCTATGGCGACCGCGGCAACATCCTTACGTTGCTAAAGCGCGCGGAGTGGCGCGGCCTCGAGAGCAGCGCCGTCGAGTTGGGGAGAGGCCGCGCGGCAAACATGGACGATGTCGACGTCTTCTTCTTCGGCGGCGGCCAGGACCGCGAGCAGGCGCTGATCTACGACGACCTGAGGCAGTTCAAGCAAGACGCGCTGCAGAACGCCACGGCGCAAGGCGCGCAGATTCTCGCGGTCTGCGGCGGCTACCAGCTGCTCGGCCACTACTACCAGACCGCCGACGGCGAGCGGTTCGACGGCATCGGCATGCTCGACGTCAAGACCGAGGCGGGGAAGAAGCGCTTCATCGGCGACGTCGTCGTGCAGACGACCCTCGACGACGTGACCCCAAGCACTCTCGTCGGTTTCGAAAATCACAGTGGCCGTACATTCCTCGGTCCGAACGCCAAACCGCTCGGTACGGTGATTGCGGGCAAGGGCAACAACGGCTCGGACAAGACCGAGGGCGCCGTGCAGGGCAACATCATCGGGACCTACCTGCACGGATCGCTGCTACCGAAGAATCCTCACCTCGCCGACCACATAATCGGCAGGGCGCTCAGGCGCCGGGGCGACGGCGCGCTTTCACACCTCGACGACTCGGAGGAGCTTGCCGCCCACGGCTGGATCCTGCAGCGCGCGCGACGACAGTAGTCTTCAGCCCGTTGCCGCCGTTCGACGCCACAGCGACGTGGCGCGACGGGACGAGCGCCTCGCGCAGCACCTGGTCGATCGACTCCAGCATCACGAACTGAATCTGCTTCCGGAGGTCGGCCGGGATGTCATCCAGGTCGGCCTCGTTGTGCGACGGCAACAGAACGCGCCGCAAGCCGGCGCGATGCGCACCGAGCACCTTCTCCTTGATGCCACCGATCGGGAGGACTCGTCCACGCAGAGTGATCTCTCCCGTCATGGCGACGTCGTCCCGAACGGGCCGGCCGGTGAGGATCGAGGCCATCGCCGTCAACACTGTCACGCCGGCTGAAGGTCCTTCCTTCGGCTGGGCGCCCGCGGGGACATGGACGTGGATGTCGTTCTTCTCGAAAAGCGTTGGGTCGATGCCGATCTCCGCAGCATGTGACTTCAGGTACGACAGCGCCGCGGCCGCCGACTCCTTCATCACCTCGCCAAGCTGGCCCGTGAGCTTGAGCTCGCCCTTGCCGGGTGTGAGCGTCGCCTCGACGAAGATGATCTCGCCGCCGGTCGGGGTCCAGACCAGGCCGGTGGCGATGCCGGGCCGGTCGATTCGTTCCGCGACATCGTCGTAAAACCGCCGCTTGCCGAGCGCGGCGCGCACCTTCTTGACGCCGTCGAGTGTCTTCAGCTTTTTCCCGGACGCGATCTCCGCCACGTCGCGGCGGATCAGCGATGCGATCTCGCGCTCGAGGTTGCGCACGCCGGCCTCTCGCGTGTACTCGCGAATGATCAGCCGCACAGCCTGCTCCGAAACCTCGACTTCGTCAGGTCGCAAACCGTGCGCGGCGAGCTGCTTGGGGATCAGGAAGCGCTCCGCGATCTGCACCTTCTCCTCTTCGGTGTAGCCCGACAGGTGCAGGATCTCCATCCGGTCGCGAAGCGGCGGAGGAATCGACTCCAGAGAGTTGGCGGTGGTGATGAACATCACCTTCGAAAGGTCGAAGGGGACGTCGAGGTAGTTGTCGCGAAAGTCTTTGTTCTGCTCGGGGTCGAGGACTTCCAGCAGCGCCGATGACGGGTCACCTCGCCAGTCGGCGCCGATCTTGTCGACCTCGTCGAGCATGAACACGGGATCGTTCGACTCCGCGCGCCGGATCGCCTGCAGGATGCGGCCGGGCATTGCGCCGATGTACGTCCGCCGGTGGCCGCGGATCTCAGCCTCGTCGTGCACACCGCCCAGCGAGGCGCGCGCAAACTTGCGTCCCATCGCGCGCGCGATCGAGTGACCAAGCGATGTCTTGCCCACACCGGGTGGCCCGACGAAGCACAGGATCGGCTCGCGGCCGCGATCGGCCGAACCGCGCTCCTGCTTCAGCCGGCGCACCGCGAGGTGCTCGACGATGCGCTGCTTGACCTTGTCGAGGTCGTAGTGGTCGGCGTCGAGGATCTGGCGGGACTTCTTGACGTCGACCTCGCCGCCCGTCGACACGTTCCACGGCAGCGACACCATGAGCTCGAGGTAAGTGCGAATGACCGACGACTCCGGCGAGGCCGACGGAATGCGTTCGAGCCGCGCGATCTCGCGGTCGGCTTCACGCTTTGCTTCAGCCGGCAGGCCCGCGTTCTCGATGCGCTCGCGCAGCTCCGACAGCTCGGCGTGCTCGCTGTCCAGCTCGCCAAGTTCCCGCTGGATCGCCTTGAGCTGCTCGCGCAGGAAGTACTCGCGCTGCGCCTTGCCCATCTGCTCTTCGGCCTGCGTCTGGATCTTGCGGCCGAGCTCCAGCACTTCGAGCTCATGCGCCATGTGTCCGAGGAGACGCTCGAGCTTGGCCTTCGCGGAGTCCATCTCGAGGATCTCCTGGCGCTGGTCGGTGGAGAGGCGGATGTGGTTGGCGATGTAGTACGCGAGGTGAAGCGGATCGTCGATCGCCCCCGCCGCGCCGGCGAGCTCGGCCGGGAGATGCGGCGCCAGCGAGACGAGCTGCTGGAACGACGTGATCGCGCGGCGCATCAGCGCCTCGCGTTCGATCGTCAACAGGTCCTCGATCTGCTCGGGGTACATCTCGACCGCACAGGTGAGGTACGGATCGTCGGACCGGACCTCGGTCAGGCGGATGCGCCGCAAGCCGAGCACTGCCAGCTGGACGGTTCCATCGGGCAGCTTCAGCAAGTGCTGGACCCGGACCATCGTGCCCACGTGGTGGACGTCCTTGAACTCGACCTCTTCCGCGGTCTCGTCCAGTTGCGTCGCGACTGCGATGTGCCGCTCGACGCCGCTGAGCTCGTCGAGCAGCTGGAGCGACTTCTTTCGTCCGACGCTGAGCGGTATGAAAATGCGCGGAAAGACCACCGTTGACTTCAACGGCAGAACCGGCAGGTGGGTGGGCACAGCGCCTTCGAGATTGGGCGCCGGTACCTCGCTCATAAGAGAGTGATGCTACGCCTGAGATTTACGAGTTCGGCCAGAACTGTCCCGCTGACAATGCAGATTTCAG
>DASSLJ010000245.1:0-27407 GCA_035689585.1 Candidatus Dormiibacterota bacterium | reverse complement strand
TGAAGGTCGGGCGCGTCGGACTTAGTTCTGAACCTCACCATTCGTCTCCTACTACCAAAACGCGCACGCAGCCATTGGCCTACTACCACTATTGGACGGTTCTGGAATTCCACCGTTGATCTACCCGGCCATCCAGACCGGTGCGGACGTCGAGTCGAGTCCGAGGTCGGTCGTGATGTCGCGCACCGATCCCGATGAGCCGGGATTCACCGTCCAGAGCTGAAAGCCTCCGCCCGCGGTCGACGGCGCGAGGAAGGCGACCGTCTTGCCGTCCGGCGAAAACGTAGGCGACGCCACGAGCTGGCCCACGACCAGCGCCGAAGGCGTGCCGAGTGTCAGCGTCGCCTCGTCGAAGGATGCGACATCGAGGTCCGCCGACTGGTTGGAGCCCTTGTTGCACACCATCGCGATCGACTTCTCGTCCGGCGACACGGCGGGCTCGCCGCAGCCGAGATCGGGCGTGGTGAGCGCGGTACCGGTGCTTCCCGGGCGGCGCTGAATCCAGATCTGTGAATGGACCTGCGACTGGTCGTCGATGGAGTACTTGGTGTAGACCAGCGCGCCGTCCTTCAACGGCACGGGATTGACATCGCCTCCGGTGAAGTCGTTGGGCTCTGTCCAGTCGACGGCGCCGGCTCCGGAATTGATGTGGGTCGCGAAGATCGCAAGGTCGACCCGGTAGCTGTTGTAAGGGTCTTTGGGATCGTAGTCGTAGAAGATCGTTTTACCGTCGGGCGCAAGCCGCGGATAGAACGCCCAGTGACTGTTCTCCGGCAGACCGGCGGCAGAGTTGTGCGTCAGCTGCGCGACCTTGCTTCCCGATGTGGTCAGCAGGTACAGATCGGAGAAATTATTGGCGCGCTGGACGACGATGAGCTGGCCGCTCGGTCCTGCAGCCGGCTGCGTCCACCCGTTCTCGGACGTCAGCTGCGTGAACGAGCCGTGCTGGAAGCGGTACACGGCGCCCGCCTGCGTGAGGTACATCGTGCCCGCCAGCGGAGAGGCGGTGATCTGGGTCGGACGCTGGATCGTGGGCTTGTTGCCGCGCAGGTACCCGGCGGCGTGATAGACGCCGATCCCGAACGCGAGCATCGCGACGACGAGCCCGACTGCGATAAGCCAGTGCTTCACGGGAACGACTGGTGAACGAGCGGGAGGATCTGGCTCCAGTCCGGGAAGACAACGCTCTGCCCATAGGCCCAACCCTCGGACGTGTACGGCGGGAGCAGGACGACGCGGTGGATGTTCGGCCCGCTGAAGTTGTTCGCGATCGAAAGCAGCGCCCGAAGACGATCGAGGCTGATGCTCGTTCTGATCTCACCGTTCATGGCCGTGGCGAGAGCCGGAAGGTCGGTGACGTTCAGGTGCGATGCCTGCGCCTTGATCGCCAGCAGCAGTTGCTGCTGCCGTTCGGAGCGCGCGAAGTCACCTCGCAGATCGCCGTGGCGCGACCGCACGTACTGCAGCGCGTGTACTCCATCCATGTGAGTTGCACCCGGAAGGACCGCGACGCGGTAATACGCGTAGGGATCCTGCGCGCTGTTGAGGTCAGCGGGATAGAAGTCGTCCATGACGGGATTGGTCACTTGAACGTTCACTCCGCCGAGCTTGTCGATCAGCTTGACCAGGCCGTTCAGGCCTATCCACACGTAGTCGTCGATGTGGACCTTGAAGTTGGACTCCACTGCGCTGATCGCGCCCTGCGCGCCGCCGAGGTTGTAGGCGGTGCTGATCTTGCCCATGCCCATGTCGGGAATCGGGACCCACAGGTCACGCGGGATCGACAGCATGGTCGCCTGCTTGCTGGCAGGATCGACGCGCAGCAAGATCATCGACTGCGTGTTCAGCCGGTCGGGCGGGAACTTCGAGTCGTCGTCGGAGCCGAGCAGCAGAACCGTGAAGGGCTCGGTGGGCGCGCTGACCGGGTTCAACTGAGTCAGCGGCGCCGAGCCGCCGGAAGCGCCGCCTGCCGTCTGGAAGACAGGGAAGAAGTACACTCCCAGGCCGCCGAGGCCGGCGAGAATGAAGCCGAGCACGACGATCCAGACGCGTGGCAATGCTGCTACTGGTTTCCCTCCTCCCGAGCAACGCTTGAAACGAGTCAAAAACCCGTGCCCGGAGCCCTTGCCGCGTTGGTGATGCGGTGAAATTCCTCCTGGTCTTGATCGCAGCCGCACTCGTGCTTGGTGGCGAGACGTGGCCGCACACCCAGCCGACACCGCCTCTCGTCGGATTCAGCTTCAGCCCCGAGGAATCCGTCTGGGCGGGCCGCGATCCGGTCGGGGACCTCGCGCTGCTTCTGGACACGACGCAGCCGGATCTCGTCCGCCTGCCGATCTACTGGGAGGACGTCGAGCCTGTGCCCGAAATGCTCGACTTCCAAGGCATCGATCCGCTGCTCGCCGTCGTTGCGGATCACAACCTCAGCGCTTCGCATCCGACGCGCGTTGTGCTCACGATCGGCGCGCGTAACTTTCTGTATCCCGAGTTGCACGAGCCGGATTGGGCCGGACCCCGTGAACAGCCGTTTCTCGACCAGGCGCAGGCCGGTGCCGCGTACCGCCTCTACTTCGATTCGAGCATCGCGCGGTACCGCGACTCGCCTCTTCTCTATGCGTGGCAGGTCGAGAACGAGCCACTCGATGAGGTCGGCAACGAGCTGACCGGCGCCGACCAGATCAGCGAGACGCAGCTCGCGTGGGAGATCGGCGAGGTGCATGCGCTCGATCCCAAGCACCAGGCTGTGGTTACGACGTACGACGGCCTCAATGTCTACGTCGACTGGTTGAGCGTCTATGCACACTCACTCGTCAGCGACTACAACGGACACCCCTTGGACGCTTTGAACATCGCGGATGCTCTCGGCCTCGATCTCTACGTGGATGGTCCGAACGTGCCGTACCGGCATTTCGCGTCCGTGAACGTGCGCGAGATCTGGAAGCAGCAGGCGCTGCATTTCTGGGCTGCGATGGCAAGCAAGCAAGGCAAGTCCGTATGGCTTGCGGAGATGCAGGCTCAGCCGTGGGCCGACTCTAGTTCGTTCGCGCCGAAGGACCTGATCTCGAGCGCGGTCGATTACCGCCAGGAGAACCTGCAGGTCGTACTCATGTGGGGTGTTGAAACCTGGCTCAGCGATCCGTCGTGGCTGACAGCGGGAGCGAAGGCCATGCAGATCCTGCGCAGCTAGTCGCGGTCAGTCGGCGACTATCTCGTGCTGGTTGCCGGCGGTGACGGCGAAGCTTCCGGCCGATGTGGTGAGGTGGATGGAGACGTTGTATTCGGCTGAGCTCGACGTTCCGGTTCCATATTTGCCGCTCGTGCATGCGCTCGGAATTGTCAGATCGAGCGTTGTGTTGCCTCCCGGCGCGATCGTGATGGGCGTGAATCTCGCGTTGGCTGCTTCGTAACGGTCGCCGACCTTCTCCAGCCAGACGCCTTTGATCGATGCCACCGTCATCTGCGCCGTCGCGGACTCAATGGTCACCGCCTTGCCGGTGCTGTTGTGCACGCGGACGGTCGCGTGCAGGTCGTACGGGGCGTTGTTCGCACCGCCCGGGCAGAAGTAGGTCGGGTCGACTGATGCGCCCGAGAGCGTGAATTCCGGCTGGCTCGACGACGAGCACGCGGCGAGAACAAGCGCGATCAAGGCCGTCAGCGCGTAGCGCATAGGCGGGCATGATATGCGTCCATTCCTTCTAATGTGTCTCCCCGCAACACATGGGTCATCTCGACTCGCAGCGCTCGCTGCCGGTTCTAGGGTCGAACAGGGGCGGCCTCAGTCCGCTCTGCAAGAAGCTCCGCCTCGCGGAGGAACACGGCGTTGCGGTCATCAACGCGCCCGACGGCTACGTGGGTCTTCTGAGCCCCGGGCCACACGAGGTCGAGACGCAGCCGCAGCATGGACAGAGCTTCGATGCCGTCCTGCTGTTTGTCAGGAACGTCGATGAGCTTCGCCGTCTCGGCGCAGCGGCCGTTGCCATGGTGAGGACCAGCGGCCTGCTCTGGATCGCCTATCCCAAGGGCGGCAAGACCGCCGGCGCCACGGACCTTCCCGCGACGCCATGGTGGGTGCAGCACGACGTCCTCGGAGAGGTCACGTCGGTGACGGGTTATAAACCGGTTGCGTTCATCGCCGTCGACGACACCTGGACGGCGCTCCGCTTCAAAAAGGTCTAAGTGGCCGAACGCCGGAGCATCCTTGCGCCTGCGC
Source organism: Candidatus Dormiibacterota bacterium (assembly GCA_035689585.1). GTDB lineage: Bacteria > Chloroflexota > Dormibacteria > Dormibacterales > Dormibacteraceae > 40CM-4-65-16. The sequence continues at coordinate 23,197 of DASSLJ010000245.1, read as the reverse complement.
GGTCTAGGCGGCCGGGCGCCTCGGGCGCTGAAGCCGGCGTCGACTCCTGCGCGTGCTCGGTTGCGCATCTACGTGATGCGCTTCCTCGCATGCTTGTCGTCTCCTTGGCTCCGGCCGCCGATGCCGCGCATACGCCGCGGATCTCCGGCGTCGGCCACTAACGCACCTGCGCATCCTCGCGGTCAGCGACGAGGTCGAAGAGGCTTTTTACGAAGACAAGCTGATGCCCATCCGCCCCGACATCGTGCTCGGGTGTGGCGATCTGCCGTTCGACTATCTCGAGTACCTGGTCAGCCGCCTCGACGTTCCGCTGCTGTACGTGCCGGGGAACCATGACCCTGATCTCAGACCGCCGGACACGACGTGGACGCCGGCGCGCGCCGCAGTCCCTGACCCCGGGCCGCAGGGCTGCACCAACGTCGACGGCCGCGTGGTTCAGGAAGGTGGATGGCGGATCGCCGGGCTCGGCGGGAGCCTGCGCTACAAGGAAGGACCGAACCAGTACTCGCAGGGTCAGATGGGCCGGCGCGCGCTGCGGCTGGATCTCGCCCTGCGTCTCAAGCGCGTGCAGCGGGGACGCAAGCTCGACATCCTCGTGACGCACGCGCCTCCATTTGGCATGGCCGAAGCGGAAGACCCCGCGCACGTCGGATTCACGGCGTTTGTCCGGCTGATCCGCAACTTTCGGCCCGCGGTTGCAGTGCACGGGCACGTCCACCCGTACGGGCATGCGATCCCCGAGCGACTCATCGGCACGACGCGCGTCATCAACGTCGTCCCGTGGCGCGTGATCGAGGTCTGAGAGCTAAAGCGGGAGCCGGACTCCGACGCCTTCGGCGACGGCGCGGTCGTAGACGAGACGGGCCGTGGCTGCGTCCTCGATAGCGAGCCCGGTGGACTTGTAGAGCGTCATCTCTTCGGCTGACCGCCGCCCCGGCTTCTTGGCCGCGATCACCTCGCCGAGCTCTGTCACCGATTCGGGATCGAGGCCCTGCAGCTCATGCGCTCCCGCGGGCGGAGCGTTGGTCACCGCGCCGCGCCACTCCACGAACACGTGACACGCCTCCACCGTCTCCCGGTCGAGCTCGGGACCGAACGTTCCTCCGACGGCGCTCAGGTGCGCTCCGGGCGACAGCCACTCGCGGCGCAGGATGGGCTGACGCGCGTCCGTGCAGCACGCGACTACGTCCGCGCCACGAACGGCGTCCTCGAACGAAGGCACCGCAACAGCCGGCGGGTGCTGCTCGGCCAGCGCTTTGGCTCGTTCGGCGTTGCGCGAGGCGACCCGGATCTCCTTGAACTTACGCACGCGCGGAAACGTCTGCAGATGAGACCAGCCCTGCGCGCCTGCTCCGAGGATGGCGAGCACACGCGCGTCCTCGCGCGCGAGGACTCGGGCCGCGACGGCGGCCGCGCCTCCGGTGCGGATCGCGGTGATGTACGTGGCGTCCATGACCGCCAGAGGCATCCCGTCCGCCTCGTCGAAGAGGGCGATCAGGCCGAGGTGAGACGGGATGCCCCGCGCGTCGTTTTCGGGATAGACCGACACCAGCTTGGTTTCGAGCGCGACGCCCGGGACATAGCCCGCCATTGCACCGAGAAGGCTGTTGCTGCCGACACGGGCGGCGATCCGAGGAGGTACCGACGTGACGCCGGACGAGTAGAGGACGAAGGCGCGGGCGAGTGCGTCGAGCATCGAGTCGACATCGAGAACACGCTCGACGTCGGCGCGGCTGAGATACAGGAGCTCATTCATCGCCGCGATCATAGATAGGGATGCGCGATTACCTGCGCAACGGCAAGCTCCTGACGCTGATGCTCGGCCACTTCACGGTCGACAGCTACGTCGGCGTCCTGCCGGTGCTTTACCCGCTGCTCATCGGCCGCTTCAAGCTCAGCCTCGCCACGGTTGGCCTCGTGAGCCTTGCGTACAGCGGCATGGCGGCCATCTCGCAGCCGCTCTTCGGAATCCTCGCCGACCGCTACGGCACGCGCTTCACCGGGCTCGCGCTGGCGTGGACTGCGATGACGTTCTCCTTCGTCGGGTTCGTTACGAGCTTCCCTGCGCTGCTCGCTCTGGCTCTCGCCTCGGGGCTCGGCTCGGGCGCATTCCATCCGCTCGGCGCGCTCGACGTCCGCGCGCTGCTGCCGGCCTGGCGGCGGAGCTTCGGCATGTCGATCTACGTGACCGCCGGAACGGTTGGGGTCGCGTGCGGCCCGCTGATCGGCATCCTCGTCTTTGGCGCGGCCGGGATTCATGGGACGGGCTTTCTGATCATCCCCGGCCTTTTGACCGGCGGCTACCTGCTGTGGCGCATGCGCGAGCGCGCAATCACCGCCACCGCGGCGGTGCGCAAGGCGGTGTCGAATGCGCAACCGGTGCCGGTCTTCGCGCTGATGGCGGTGATCGGCGTGATGATGTCACGCAGCTGGACGGTCAACGTGTTCCAGGCGTTCACGCCCACCTGGTACCGCGAGCTCGGGTACGGACCCGCGTTTTATGGGCCGCTCGCGACCACGCTCGTATTGGCAAGTGCCGTCGGCACGGTCGGATGCGGATCGCTCGCCGACCGATTCGGCCGCCGCACCATCATCCTCGGCACGCTCGTCCTGTCCATTCCGGCGATCCTTCTGTTCACGCTCTATCCCGGACCGTGGGCGTTCGGGAGCGCGATTCTCATCGGCTTTCTTGCCGCGTCGACCGCGCCCCTGATGCTCCTTATGGCGCAGCAGCTGATGGCCTCGCGCGCAGGGCTGGCATCCGGGCTCGTCATGGGTCTTGGGTTTGTCACCGGTGCCATCGGCGTTCCCATCAACGGCGCGATCGCGGACGTCTATGGCCTGCAGAAATCACTGATGTCGCACGTCATCCTCGTCATCGCCACGGTCGCCATCGCGTGGTTCCTGCCGCGGGAGGAGGAGATGGAGCGCTACGCCGCGTCGGCCGAGCCGGCACCTACTGTGACCGAGCCGGTTGCGCCTGCGGCAGTGACCAGAGCCCAATCGCATACGCCGTGACGGCAATCGCGAAAAAGCTGGCCATGATCATGGAACTGAAGTCCTGGTGGTAGTTCAGGTAGCTGCCACCGTTGAATCCCGCGCCGAGCATCGCGAGAGCTCCGATCACCGCCGTGATGATCGTAGGGCGGTGATGGGAGCCGAGAGCCATGATCAGCAGCCGAAAACCGAAGGCAACAAGGAGCAAGCCCCAGACCGCGTGCAGCACGAGCCACACCGAGGGACCGTGAAAGATCGCCCAGATCACGCTCTGCGCGACTCCGCTGAAGTATTCGGACGGGTTGGCGCCTGGGTGGTCGAGTGGAACCTGTACGAAGAGGTTGGTGGCCATGCCGAGCAGGAACTGCCCGACCAGCCCGATCAGCGCTCCGAGGTACGCACCGCGAAGCTCGCGCCACATGTGCGGCCGTAGGATGCCATGAAACCTGGGCGCACGCTCTTCGACCTCGCGGGCGGCGAACCGACCTTTCGCGTTCTGGTTGAGCGGTTCTACGCTCGCGTGGCGATCGATCCCGTGTTGCGGCCGGTCTATCCCGAAGAGGACCTCGCCGGCGCGACTGAGCGGCTGACGCTGTTCCTCATCCAGTACTGGGGCGGTCCCTCGACGTACAGCGAACGGCGTGGTCATCCGCGCCTGCGCATGCGCCACGTGCCATTCGCAATCGGGCAGCCCGAGCGCGACGCCTGGCTCGCACACATGACCGCGGCGGTGGATTCGCTCGACGTCGCGCCGCACGTGCGCAAGGCGCTCATCGATTACTTCGAGAGCGCGTCGACCGCGATGATCAACCGGCCGGTTGCTGGACCTCCACAGGAGGATTCGGCCGGGTCGGCTTGACGAGGTCCTCGGCCATGGCCGGCGGCGGTTCGCCGTCCACGACCGCGCCGTTGCCTCCCGTCTTCGCCTTCCGCAGCAGCGCACGCAGCCGCGGTATCTGCTCGCGTAGCGGCAGCTCCATCCAGTCGAACGAGATCACGCGCTCGTTGACCTCCCAGAAGAGTCCATTCTGAAGCGCCTCCATTCGCGCGAGCGCGGCGTCGACGAAGTCCGGCGGCGCGGCGGCGATGCCCTCGATCAGCACGTGCGCGATGTCCTTCTCGTCCGCGGCCATCGCCCAGCACGTCAGCTTCGCGACGCCTTTGAAAAGGCCGTTGAGGCCGATCGGCCGCGCGTTCGGCAGCAGCTCATGCAGGTTGCGGACCAGCAGCTGCGCGAGCCGGAAAGACACCTGCGGATCGCGGACGCGCGCCTCGATCGCAAGGTCGGCAACGTCCTCAGCCGCGGCGCCGAACGTTGCCGGCATGCCGGCCTCGTCGAAGTGGCGGCCGTAACGCAAAAGGTGTGAGGCGGCCTCGACAGCGAGGTCGCGACGCCACTCGAGCGCGCCGATGGCAAACCGGCGGTACTCGTTCATGATCCCGGACGCGAACGTCGGCGCCGAGCGGTTGATCGCCGTGCGCAGATAAGTGTTGAAGAACCGCACGCAGAGCTCTGCGACCTCAGGGTCGCCGATGTCGATCGCAGCCAGTCCGATGTTGCGCGTCGCGACCGCGATCGCGTGCACCGCCTCCTTGCGATGCATCGGCGTCAAGCCGACCATGTCGACGAAGGCCGACATCACCGTGTACTCGAACCACGTCCTCGCACGATTGACCTCGGCGATGATCTGGTCCGACGCGCCGGGCATGTGCTCGTGCCCGACCTTGAACCATTCGGCGTTCTGCTTTTTCTTTGCGGGCACGTATTCACGTGCGGTGAACTGGCCGAGCACCTCGATGCTCTTGATGCAGACGGGCATGTCGCCAAGCTGCAGAGACCCGAACGCGATGTCCGTCACCTGCGCGATGGTCTCCATCAGCTTCGGGCGTCTTCGAAGATTGCGGCCGGCCCGGCGCATGATCGTGCCGACCAGAGCGTCCGCGCGCATGACCTCGAAGATGTAGACGACGTAAGGAAAGAGGATCGCGAAGTTGATCAGCGCGAGCACCTCGGCGACAGCCACGCTGGCCATCGGCACGTAGTTGGCCTTGACCTCTGAGCGGACGAGAAACGTGTAGAGGATCGACGCGAGGGCGAAGCTCAGCACCAGCGCGTTGAGCGGGTTGCGCGTGAAGATGCCGATGATCCGCGGCGAATAGCGCGAGGACGAGGTCTGGATGCCGAACATCACGCAGATCAGCACGATGCTCAGCGTCACGCCCTCGGCGCCGCCGACCAGGCCGAGGGCGCCTGCCGCCGCAGAAGCGTCGGGCGTGAAGAACGCGGGGATCGACCCGAAATGGAGGGCGTCGAAGACCCCGAAGAGGATGACGAGCATAAGCGCGACCAGGACCAGCGCGAGGCCGGAAAGCGTGGCGCCGGCCCAACCTATCGAGGTGGACTGCTGAAGATCGCGCTGCTTGGCCACGGCACCGGCGATCCTAATCTTCAGGAACGTGATTAGAGCCATCGTCTTCGACTTCGACGGTCTGATCCTCGAGACGGAGGAGCCGATCTACCGCTCGTGGCTCGAGGTCTACGAGGCGCACGGCGAGGACCTTCCCTTCGACCGATGGCTCCAGACCGTGGGCTCGAACGACGCGGCGTTTCACCCGCAGCGGCACCTGGAGAACCGCCTCGGCCGGCGACTTCCCGCCGACGTACTGGATCGCCGCAAGGAGCGACGGACCGAGATGATCCTCAGTCAGGACCCGCTGCCGGGCGTCGTCGCTCGCATCGACGAGGCCCGCTCGCTTGGTCTAAAGCTGGGCGTCGCTTCCAGCTCGGCCGAGGAGTGGGTGAGGGGGCATCTCGCTCGCCTCGGCATCCTCGACCGGTTCGACTGTCTCCGCTGCCGCGACGACGTCGAGCTCGTCAAGCCGGCGCCCGACCTCTACCTGGCGGTGCTCGAGTGTCTTGGCGTCGCGGGCGGAGAAGCGGTCGCGATCGAGGACTCGGCGAACGGGATCGTCGCCGCCAAGCTCGCGGGGATGCGATGCGTCGCCGTTCCCAACGCGATCACCGCCGGCCTCGACCTGTCGCAAGCCGACGTCAAGCTCACGTCGCTCGCCGAAGTCACGATGGCCGAGCTGCTCGAGCGCCTTTCGGCGACGGCTTAACCTATCCGTTCATGCGGATTGGCGTCCTCACAGGTGGTGGCGACGCGCCCGGCCTGAACGCCGCGATTCGCGCCGTCGCGCGGCGCGCGTTCCAGCTCGGGCACCAGGTCAGCGGCATCAAGAACGGTTGGGCGGGCTGCCTAGGCGAAGGTCTGATAGACGATCTGACGCCGCTCGACGTGCGCGGCATCCTCCCGCAGGGCGGGACCATCCTCGGCACCTCCCGAACGAACCCGATCAAGGAGCACAACGGCATCCAGCGTGCCATCGAGGCGCTGAAGCTCAACGGCATCGATGCGCTGGTGCCGATCGGCGGCGACGACACACTGAGTGTCGCGGCGAAGCTGCACGAGTCCGGGTTCCAGACGGTCGGCGTGCCCAAGACGATCGACAACGATCTCTCGGTCACCGAGTTCTGCATCGGCTTCGACACCGCGGTAGGCGTCGTGTGCGAGGCGCTCGACAGGCTGCACACGACCGCATCAGCGCATCACCGCGTCATGGTGGTCGAGGTGATGGGTCGCGACGCCGGGTGGGTGGGCATGCTCGGCGGCCTTGCCGGAGGCGCGGACATGATCATCATCCCCGAGTACGAGGTCTCGCTCACCGACGTCATCACGCACCTTCACCGCCGGCGCGGCCAGGGCAGGCTGTTCAGCATCATCGTCGTCGCCGAGGGTGCGCACATTCCCGAGTTGGAACGCGAGATGGGCGGTGAGGCGGAGAAGGACGCTTTCGGTCACGTGCGACTCGCCAAGCGCGGCGTTGGCGATCTGCTTGCGAGCCGCGTGGAAGGCGAGACCGGTTTCGAAACACGCGTCACCGTGCTCGGGCACCTGCAGCGCGGCGGGTCGCCTTCGCCCGTCGACCGCATCTGGGCGACGCGGCTCGGCACCGCCGCGGTCGAGCTGATCGTCGACGGCAAGAGCGGAGTGATCCCGATCCGGCGCAACGGCGACGTCGAGGTCGTCCCATTGACCGAGGTGGTCAAAGAGACGCGTCGCGTGCCCAAGGAGCTCTACGACCTCAGCAAGGTCTTCGAGTAAGGCGCGCGTCCGCCACAAGCGGATGCTCGAGCTCGCCGGGACGGGCGATGACGGCACGACCGGGCTTCTCGGCGGCGGCCGCGTCCGCAAAGACGATCCGCGGGTCGAGGCGTACGGGACGGTCGACGAGGCCTCGAGCGCGCTCGGTCTCGCGCGGGCTCTCTCCTCGCACGCGCGCGTCACTTCTATCTGTGAGGAGCTGCAGCGTGGCCTCTACGCGGTAGGGGCCGAGCTGGGGACCAGCCCGGAAGCCGGCAAGTCGTTCATTACGACCGCGGCCAAGGATGTCGCTCGACTCGAGGAGCTCATCTCGGAGCTCGAAGCCCTGGCGCCGATGCCTGAGGGCTTCATCCTTCCGGGCGCCACGCCGGCATCGGCCGCGCTAGATCTCGCGCGGGCGATCGTCCGCCGCGCCGAACGTCGCTGCCTGACGCTCGAGCGTGCGGGCGGAGTGGCCAACCCACATGTCCGCCGCTGGCTCAACCGGCTGAGCCTGGTGCTCTTTGTGCTCGGGCGCTACGAAGAATCACTGTCCGGTAGCAGCGCCCAGCCGGCGAAGGGGTCCAGGCGGCGACCTTCTAGCTAAGCTTCGAATCAGGTGCCCCTCATCACGTACGTCCTCCTCGTCGCGGTCCTTCTCGTCTTTCTTTTCATCGCGCTCTCGTACCAGCTCTACCGCCGCGCCTTCCTTCCGCCACGGCCGATCTGGCTCGACGACTTCACCTTCACGCCGTTCGAGTTCCAGGCCGACTACGAAGAGGTGGAGCTCGTCACGGCCGACGGCGTCAACTTCGGCGCCTGGCACTTCCGCCAGCCCGGCTCACCGCAGACGGTGATCATCTCGGGCGGACACAAGGGGCAGCGGCAGGGCGCGCTGGGCATCGCGGTCGCGCTCTGGCGCAAGGGTTTCAACGTGATCCTTTACTCGTATCGCGGCATGCCGGGCAGCGACCGCGCGCCGATCACGTTTGGCATCAAAGAGGTGCTGGAGCTCCAGGCGGTGATCGCGTTCGCGCGGAAACGCATCCCCAACGCCCGCATCGGACTGCTGGGCTACTCGATGGGCGCCGTGGTCTCGCTGCTGGGCGCCGCGGGAGAGCCGGGTGTGCAGGCGTTGGTGCTGGACAGCCCGTTCAGCGACCTGCGTCGACTTCTGATCGAAAACGTCCGCAGTGTGAGCAAGCTGCCCGGGACTCCGTTCGTGTGGCTGGCCGGTCTGATGTTCTGGATGCGCACGCGCTGCCCGCTGTCGGCGTGCCGCCCGCTGGACGTGTTGTCAGCCCTCGAGCCGCGGCCTCTGTTTTTCATACACGGCGGAGCGGACGAGCTCACCAACGTCAATCATTCGCGCCGGCTCTATGACGCCTACCGCGGGCCGCGCGAGATTTGGATCGTGCAGGGCGCGCCGCACACCGGGGCGTACTTCGCCGACCGGCCTCTCTACGTCGAGCGGGTCGCGGGATTCTTTGCCCGCCACCTCGGACTCGACGTCTCCAGCCATCTGCGACTGGTCGAGGAAGAAGAAGTCTCTTAGCGGCTGGCGCTTTCCGCGATGGGTCGGACCCATCGCGTGTCAGTTCCGTGAGACGAATTGGCTCTCCCGCGACGTGTATGTGGCAATGAGAGCCAAGACATCCAGACCGCGTCGACATCCCATACCGTTCTGAGCCAGACGCACCGATATATGCAGCGAGTACTGGTCCAACCTGTGGCCGGCGAAGAAGCGGTGCAGCAGACGTACACGGATTTGGTCGGCGTGCTCATCGATCCGGCGTTCCGACTGGCCTGCGCCATGCTCCACGACGAGCAGGCGGCTGAAGACGCTGTCCAGGAGGCGGCGATCATCGCGTGGCGGAAGTTCAAGAAGGTCGACGACCTGGGTCGGGTTCGCGCGTGGTTCTTGAGCATCGTCGCCAACGAATGTCGAAACGCTCGACGCCGCGGCTGGCGCTCGCGAGTGCGGCTGGGCCTGCCCTCACACCTGTCCGAGGCATCCAACGACGAACGGATCGTTCGTCACGCCGATCTGAGGCATGCGCTCCTGCAGCTTGCGCACATGGATCGGCTGGTCGTCGTCCTCTACTACTACTTCGACATGCCCCTCGATGAAATCGCGTCCGTGGCGCGAATTTCTCGATCGGCGGCGCGCAACCGCCTGTACAGGGCGGTCCGGCGCCTTCGACCCGATATCGCACTTGAGGAGGCGCTCAAATGACTTTGCGGACAGAACTGCGCGAGACGCTTGACGACGTTGTCCCTTCCGCGCCCCCTCAGGGCCTGTCCGAGCGCGTGCTGCGGACGGCCATTGGCGTCGACCACCGCCGACGAACAGCACGATGGACTTACCGGCTGCGCGCGCCGCTGTCATTGGTCGCCGTGTTCGTGCTGATCGCCATTGTCGGGGCGGTCCTGGTCGGCGGTCGCGTGATGCGGGGGAACGAGCAGCACAACGCGCCGGCGGCCACTCGCACGCTAGCCCAGCTGGAAGCGGTTCCGTTGACGCTTCCGGTCGTACAGCCTGGCGATGTTTGCCCGGACAACCCGGGCGTGAACTCGCTCGGCTATGACTACGGTAGCGGTCCTGTTTACGTGAACGGCAAGCTCATCCCAGAAATCAAGTTTGTCGATCAATCCGGGGCCGGCGGTCTGTACGAGCTCACGTACTACGCGATGCCTGCACTGAAGGGCAAGATTCTCGTGCGTGGCCGCGATCTGGTGACGGGCCGTCCCATCCAGTTCATCGCCCCGAATGCAAGCGGCATTCCCAGTGACACGCCTCCGTGGCCGTCGAGCCCCGAGCTCGTCCTGGACGCTGCGCACCCGCCGTCTCGCAGCGGCTCGACCGGCTACGGCATTTGGCACGTACGGCAGCTGATCGATCAGGGCTGGTCCGGGTGCTGGGGCCTTGAGATCGACGGTTCCGATTTCAGCGAGAAGATCACCGGGTACATCCGGCCGTACTGACGAGCGTCGCTCCTTGCAGAATCAGAGCGGACAGACGGGCGGGCCGCTCGCACTCCGGGATGTGACTTTGACCGCGCCGTCGGTTTGGACGGCCCCGCCGACCATCTGATACGAACCCCGCGCCGGCTCAACCCTGTACTTGAACGTGTAGTCGGCGCTCGCATGCGTCAACGCCAGCGCCTGCAGCAACTTCCACGCCCGGTAGACGACAAGCTTGTCCTCGTCCGGTAGTGGACCAGTCGGCAGGTGCTCGTAAGCGAGGATCGCGGAGTACGTCGGCTTGTCACCGCTGATAGCCGGAAACGCCGCGAGTGCGCCAGCCACCTCGCCACCCGCGCGTGCGACCGGGTACAGGTCGGGATCGCAGAACTGTGGCTCGCCGACCGAGCGCATCACCGCGAACTTGAGCTGCGCGATGTTCAGCGCTGTCCCCGAGCCCTCACTCCCGCACGCCGCGGCGAGCAAAACCGCCAGCACGACGGCAACCCGCATCTAGGAGACATGACGGTCGAACTCGCGATTCCCGACGCGGTTGCCTCGAATCCGCTCGCTGAGCCGGAACCAAACGCAACCCCCATTCGTATTCACCTGAGATGGGCAGCCGGAAGGGCGAACCTATAATCGCCTCAGTGGGGGCAGCCGACGCCGTAACCAGAGTGGCCGACTCGTTCCTCTCGAACGTCGGCCGCGCCATCGTCAACAAGGACGACGAGATCCGTCTCTGCCTCGTCACCCTCCTCTGCGAAGGCCACCTGCTGATCGAAGACGTGCCAGGTGTCGGCAAGACGATGCTCGCCAAGTCGCTGGCCCGCTCGCTCGACTGCAGCTTCCGCCGCATCCAGTTCACGCCCGACCTTCTGCCGTCAGACGTGACCGGCGTCCGAGCCTACAACCAGAAGCTCAGCGACTTCGAGTTCCGGCCGGGACCTGTCTTCGCGCAGATCCTTCTCGCCGACGAGATCAACCGCGCCTCGCCCAAGACGCAGGCCGCGCTGCTCGAGGCGATGGAGGAGCGGCAGGTCACCATCGATGGCGAGACCCACATCCTGCCCAAGCCGTTCATGGTCATGGCCACGCAGAACCCGGTCGAGTACTCGGGCACGTTTCCGCTGCCCGAGGCTCAGCTCGACCGCTTCCTGATGAAGGTGCGACTCGGCTACCTCAGTGAGAAAGAAGAGGCGAACCTGCTGAACCAGCACAAGGTCGAGTCGCCGATGGACGAGCTGCAGCCGGTCGTTTCACCGAACGAGCTGGTCGCCGCGCAGCAAGCCGTGCGCGAAGTCTTCGTCAAGCCGGAGCTGCGCGAATACATCGCGCGCCTCGTGGGACGCACGCGTGGCAACCCCGAGGTTGCGCTCGGCGCCAGCACCCGCGGAACGCTGCACCTGTACCACGCGAGCCAGGCGCTCGCCGCGATCCAGGGTCGCAGCTACGTCATCCCCGACGACATCAAGGCTCTCGCCGAATCGGTTCTGGCGCACCGCATCATCCTGCGGCCGAACGCCGAGATGCAGGGCCAGAGCGCGGGCAAGCTCGTGGCCGGACTGCTCGAGCGCGAGCACGTGCCGCAGATGGCCTACGACGGGTAAGAAGCCCTAAAGCAACATCCCATGAGCAAGGTCGCTCTCGCCGCCGCGCTCGCCATGCTGCTCTTCTTCACGTACCTGACGTCGATCCGCCAGGCGTACGCATTCAGCTACGGACTTTGTCTGCTGTTCGTGGTCGCATGGATCTGGCCGCGGCTGGCGATTCGCAACGTGAGCGTGACGCGCAAGGTCGATCCTGGATCGCCCACGGTCGGCGAGGTTTTCGAGGAACAGTTCGAGGTGCGCCGCAAGGGATGGATACCGGCGCCGTGGGTTGAAGTTCGGGACCTGAGCCAGATCCATGCCTACCAGCCGGGCCGCGTGATCTCCCTCGGCAACGAGCTCGTGCGCTGGAAGGCTCGCGGCGTCTATCGCCGTCGCGGTTGGATGGCGCTCGGTCCGACTTCGCTGAAGGTTCGCGAACCATTCGGCCTTTTCGAGCAGGAGATGAAGATCACCCAGCGCACGTCGATCCTGGTGTACCCGCGCGTGCGCCCGGTTCCAGACCTCGTGACCCCGAGCGCGCAGCAGATGGGGAGCACGACGGCCTTCGGTGCATGGTCGGATTACCCGCCCGAGACCGGTGGCGTGCGCGACTACAACACGGGCGACAGCTTCGGCCGCATCCACTGGCCGCTGTCGGTGAAGTACCAGCGGCTGATGTCCAAGACGTTCGAGCAGCCGCTCACGACCGACCTCTGGATCCTTCTCGACCTCGACCGCGCGGTGCACTACGGCCAGGACGAGGAGTCGACGCTCGAGTACGGCGTGAGCCTTGCGGCGTCGTTGTCCGCACAGGTACACAGCCGAGGCCGTCAGGTCGGCCTGATCGCCAACGACTCGCGCGGCACGCTCCTCGAACCGCATCGTGCGGTCCGCCAGGACCGCTTGATCCTCGATTACCTCGCGGTCTGCCAGGCCGACGGCCGCACGCCGCTGACCCAGACGCTCGCGTGGGACCGGATCCGTCGGCTGCCTCGACGCGCGATCGCGGTGATCACGCCGAGCGCCGACCCGGCATGGGTGCGTCTGCTGCAGGCCGTGCGCGGCCGGCGCTCGACCCTGATCGTCTTCTACCTCGACGCCGCGAGTTTTGGCGGTCCTGACCAGAACGTGAGCTTCGACCTCGGCCAGGACGTCGAGCTGTACGTCATCCGCAAGGGCGATGACTTCGCCCGGTTGGTGAGGACGCGCGATGCGATCCGTATCGCCTAGCAATCCTCTCTTCCAGCCCGGAGACTACGGCGCCGAAAGCGTCCCGCCCGCGCTGTGGGAACGCGCGCGCGTCTGGCTGGGCGGAGGCCGCTTCTGGTCGGCGGTGCTGGTGTTGCTGCTGTCGCTGTCGATCTCCAAGTCGACCGCCACCGTCCAATGGGTGACCGGCATCGACGTCGTGGTGGCGATCGCGATCTTCGCGGCGGCCCTGATGAGCGTCCTCGCGATCGCGCCCGTGCGAGAACCCATCGCTCTGGCGGTCGGCGCGGTTGCGGCTCCGATTGTCGCGCTCATCGGCGCTTGGCCGAGGCTTCACGCCTCGCACCCGGGCGACGTGGCCGGACCTGGACTGATCAACGTCTGGTGGACGCGCATCCAGGATGGAAGTGCCGTCTCCGACCCCTCCTTCTATTTGTTCCTGATCTGCATCCTGATGTTCGTCACCGGCGGATGGCTCGCGTGGTGCACATTGCGCTGGCGCAAGCCGATGCTCGGCCTGGTCCCTGGCGCGGCCGCGTTCGCGACCAACGTTCTCAATTTTCCGAACGACCAGAACGGCTATGTGCTCGCGATCCTCGTCCTGACGCTCGCGCTGCTGCTGTGGAGCAACTACACGACATCGATCACGACCGCGGACCGCGCGAGCGTGAAGCTGACCGGCGATGCAAAGTGGGATTTCTGGGAGAGCGGGCTCGTGGCGATGGCCGCGCTGATCATCCTCGGCATCATGCTGCCGCCGCTATCGACGCAGGACCGCACGCTGGACCTCGAGTCGAGCGTGTTCACGAGCTGGGCGCAGCTGCAGTCGCGTCTGAACAACGCGGGCGTGACGAGCGCGACCGGGACCGCTCACGGCGTCACCGGTTTCAGCGACCAGGTGAAGCTGAGCGGCGCGCTCACGCGAAGTCGTGACCCGGTCTTCGAGTACACGATCAAAGGCGACTACGCCGGCCCGCTCTACTTCCGTGGCATCAACGAGACGTCGCCCATCGGGCAGGAGTGGCGCAGCGCGCAGCAGTGGGGTTTCCAGGGTGTCATCCCGGCGAACACGTTCCCCGATTACGCGGAGAGCTACCAGAAGCTGGCCGGCGCAACCATCAACATCACGATGCGGGCTCCGCCGGTCGGGTTCCCGACTGTGGTGTTCTACCCAGGCACCCTCTTCAGGATCAACCGCACGACGTTTGCGAACCAGTCGCTGCTCAACGGCGGCGTCCCCAACGACCAGCTGTTCGCGATCGATCGGCTGGACAGCCTGAAGCAGGGCAATCCTGCAGGAACGTACGCGGTCGAAGCGGATTTCTCGACCGCCACACAGAATGACCTCGAGAGTGCGGGCACGAATTACCCGATGTGGGTTGCTCCTTACACGTCTGTGCCACGCGGATATCGGAGCCAATCCGTGATGGACGCAATTCACCAGAAGGCACTGGACGTCGTTCAGGCTGCGGGCGCGACCAATCCCTACGACATGGCGGATGCGATCCAGAACTACCTCCGCAACGCGAGCATCTTCAAGTACGACCTCTCCGTCGTGCCGCCTCCGGGGATCGATCGAATGCAGTGGTTCCTGTTCCAGAGCCACACCGGATACTGCGAGTTCTTCGCCACCGCGATGGGCGACATGCTGCGCTCGCTCGGCATTCCAACACGTCTGGTCAACGGTTACGGACCGGGTACGTCGAACCCGCAGACCGAAAACTTCGTTGTGCGCGGCGAGGACGCGCACACGTGGGTGGAGGTCTACTTTCCGACCTACGGCTGGCAGCCGTTCGAGCCGACGCCCGACGACCTCGGCGTGTACAAGCCGATCCAGCGCGGCCAGACCGGCACCAACCCGTGCTTGCGCGACAACAACTGTGACCCGAGCCAGATCGACGCCGGCGTGCCAGGCGGCACCGTCGCGACGCCGCGCATCCCACGCGGAGTCACCGACCCGAACGTCGGAGTCTCGGGCCCCGGCTTTTCGGTCGCGACGATCAGCGGAAACATCCTGACCAAGGTCTTCGGTGTTGTCGTTGCGCTGTTATTGCTTTTGCTCGTCGTGCTCTTGCGTTACCTGCGCCCGCGTTCGGTGATGTCGGTGTGGAAACGCGTGCTCATGCTCGCGAACCTCGCCGGGGCCGAACGCCGGCCGGGCGAGACTCCGCTGGAGCTCGGCCGGCGACTGCAGAGAACGTTTCCCGAGGCCGCCGGTCCGGTGCGCGACCTGACGGGAGCGTTCGTAGTCGCCGCCTACGCTCCGCCCGAGGAAGCGTCCATGCAGCGCTCGTCGATCATGGAGGCGTGGGTCGCGCTGCGGCCGCTGCTCCTCCGCCGCGTCATCGCGCGCCTGCGACCGAGACCTCTATAACCTTTTCGCGTGGAAGGGGTCGCCGGGAAAACGTACCCGGCGGTGCAGATCGAGATCGATCCCGAGCGCGCGGCGGAGTTCGCACGCGCGATCGGCGCCGATCCGGCCGACGGCGTCCCCCCGACGTATGCCGCCGTCTACTCACTCGGAGTGACGGCGCCGCATCTCTTCGGCGACGACGAGGCGGCGATCGATTTCGCCCACCTGCTTCATGCGGAGCAGGGTTTCGAGTGGCAGCGTCACCCGCGACCGGGCGAGACCGTGACCTCGGTCGGTCGTGTGGCGTCGGACACGAGCCGTCGCGGCATGCGCTTCGTGACGTTTGAATCCAATACCACCGACGCGAGCGGCGCACCGGTATGCAAGTCGCGAGCGCTTTTCATCATCCGTTCATGACTGAACGGAGGGTCACGTTCACCAAAGAACAGATCGCGGCTTACGCCGAGGCAGGCGGCGACCACAATCCGATCCACCTCGACGACGACTTCGCGCGCAGCGTCGGCCTCCCCGGCGTCATCGCGCATGGCCTGCTGCAGATGGGACTTCTGGCAGTGGTCGCGGCCGAGGCCGCAGGCGGACCATCACATCTGCGCAGTCTTTCTTGCCGTTTCGCAGGGATGGTCGTGCCGGGTGACACGGTCACGTTCGGTGCTCAGCCCGCGGGCGAAGGAAAGCTCGAACTGACAGCTGTGAATCAAAAAGGAGAGTCGGTCTTGACCAAAGCCGCCGCCGAATACGCCTGATGGGCCTGGACTTCACGCTTACCGACGAGCAAAAAGCGATCCAGCAGCTCGCGCACGCGTTCGCCGAGAAGGAGATCCGGCCCGTCGCCGCGCACTACGACGAGACCGAGGAATTTCCGTATGAGGTCGTCAAGAAGGCGCACAAGCTCGGGCTGAGCCCGGCGGCGTTCATCCCGGAGGAGTACGGCGGCCAGGGACTCGACTTCCTCACGGAGCTGATCCTCAACGAGGAGCTGAGCTGGGGGTGCGCCGGCATCGCGGTCTGCATCCAGTCGATGGCGCTGGCGATGGCCGGCATTCGCTCCAGCGGAACGGAGGAGCAGAAGAAGCGCTGGCTGCCCGAGTTCACGAACCCCGACAAGCTCGTGTTGGGTGGGCTGGGTCTGACCGAGCCCGACTCCGGCTCCGACGCGCTTTCGATGAAGACGCGCGCCACGCGTGTCAGCGACGGCTACGTGCTCAACGGCACCAAGCAGTTCTGCACGAACGGCGGCATCGCCGACTACCACGTCATCTACGCCAACACCGACCCGTCGAAGGGACCCGCAGGCATCGCGTCGTTTCTCGTCGAGAAGGACACACCCGGCCTGCGCATGGGCCGCAAGGAGCAGAAGCTGGGCGTGCGCGCGAGCCACACCGCGCAGGTCGTCCTCGAGGACTGCCACGTCCCGCTCGACCACCGGTTGGGCGGCGAGCCGGATGCAGAGAATGCGGGGCCGGGCGCGCTCGGCGCGCTGATGACGCTCGAGGCGACTCGCCCGGGAGTCGGCGCGGGAGCCCTCGGGATCGCCCGCGCGGCTTATGAGTTCGCGCTCGAGTACGCGCAGGACCGCAAGCAGTTCAACAAGCCGATCTGGCAGCACGAGGCGGTCGGTTTCAAGCTCGCCGACATGGCGATGAAGATCGACGCCGCGCGTTTGCTGATCTGGCGCGCCGGCTGGATGGCGACGCAAGGACTTCCGTTCGAGCGCGCCGAAGGCTCGATGGCGAAATGCTTTGCCGCAGACGTCGCGATGGACGTGACCACCGACGCGATCCAGGTTCTCGGCGGCTACGGATACATCAAGGAATACCCGGTCGAGAAATGGTTTCGGGACGCCAAGATCTATCAGATCTGGGAGGGGACCGCGGAGATTCAGAGGCTTGTCATCTCGCGTGCCATCGCGGGGCAGCGAGGCACGATTCGATTGAGGGGATAACGAATGTTTGATCTATCAGGCAAAGTCGCAGTTGTAACGGGCGCGTCGCGCGGCCTCGGCCGCCAGGACGCGCTGACACTCGCGAGTCTCGGAGCCGACGTCGTCATCACGGACGTGCTCGTGGAAGACGACCCGAATCTCCAGGAGACGGCCGAGTCGCAGGGAAGCATGCTGGCTCAAGTCGCGGTGTCCCAGGGTTGGGTTCACTCCAACGCGACGGCCGACGCGATCCGCAAGATGGGACGCAAATCTCTCGCGATCAAGATGGACGTGACCAACCGCGAGCAGATCCGCGAAGTATTCAAGAAGGTCAAGGACGAGTTCGGCAAGATCGACATCCTGATCAACAACGCAGCCACGCTCGACCATGCGGCGCAGATTCCGAACCAGTCGTATGAGCTGTGGGACCGCGACGTCAAGGTCAACCTCACCGGCGCCTTCAACTGCACCAAAGAGGTATGGCAGTACATGGTCGAGAACCGCTGGGGACGGATCATCTTCATGTCCTCCGTCGCGGGGACGCTCGGCGGTTTCGGGCAGGCCAGCTACTCGGCGACCAAGGCAGGCCTGATCGGACTGGCCAAGACGGCGGCGCTCGAGGGCGGCCGGCACAAGATCACCGCCAACGCTATCGCTCCCGGAATCATCGAATCCGAGGCGGGCAAGGCGGCGGCCGCCAACAACCCGATGTACGAGCGTTTCAAGTCGCGCACCGTGTTCAAGCATTTCGGCCAGCCCGAGGACATCGCGAACACGATCGCATTCCTCTGCACGGAGGAGGCCGGCTACATAACCGGCGCGGTGATCGAGGTCGCCGGCGGCATTCCGCTCTTCACCGCTTAGATGGGCGAGTGCCTCGACGTCAGGCGCGAGGGCGCGATCGCGCGCGTGGTGATGCATCGCAAGGGCATCAACGCTATCGCCGAAGATCTGCTCGTCGAGCTTGCGGAGGCGTTCGACGAGCTGGGCAAGGACGAATCCGTGCGAGTCGTTGTCCTCGCGTCGGAGTACGAGAAGTACTTCAGCGTCGGCGCCGATCTCACGTCGATGGCGACCATCGATCGCACCGCAGCCGACGCCGCCGAGCAGATCGCCGCAGTCATGGGCCGGAACCAGGAACGGTTCTCCGCCATCGAACGCTGCCCGAAGCCGGTGATCGCGGCGATCAACGGACACGCGATGGGCGGCGGGAGCGAACTCGCGCTCGCGTGTGACTTTCGGATCATGGTCGAGGACGGCCGCTCTCGCATCGGCCAGACCGAGTCGTCGCTCGGCATCATTCCAGGCGGCGGCGGCACTCAACGCCTCACCCGCCTGATCGGCAAGAAGGCCGTGCGCTACATGATCGAATCGACGCGCCTGTCCGCGAAGGAGGCCGAAGCCGTCGGTTGGGTCGACAAGGCGGTGTCTCCGGAGGAATTTGCGGCAACTGTCGACGAGCTTGCGAACAGGCTCGCCAAGGGCCCGACGCTCGCATACGCGATGATCAAAGACGCCGTGCGACGCGGCTTCGACCTTCCGCTCGACGAGGCGCTCGAGATCGAGACCCAGAACTTCGCGAAGGCCGCGCTCAGCACCGATGCGGCGATCGGCATCATGTCCTTCCTCAGCAAGCAGGAGCCAGAATTCACGGGGTCCTGACCCCTCCTGTCGAAATCGCCACGGTTCGTTCGTCGTGCTGGATGGAGGTTTGCATGAAATACGTCCTGTTGTTCGGCGGCACGATGGAAGGCGCGGACCAGCTCCCGAGCCCTCAGCGTGAGCAGGCGATGGCCGACTACAAGCAGTCGACCGAGTGGTTCGAGAAGTACTACCGGACGGGCAAGGTCGTGGGCGGCGAGGAGCTGCAGGGACCGAGCACGGCCACCACGGTCACGCGCAAGAACGGCAAGGTCGTCGTCACCGACGGCCCGTTCATCGAATCCAAAGAAGTCATCGGTGGGTTCGCGCTCATCGAGGTGGCCGATCTGGACGAGGCGCTCGCGATGGCGAAGGAGTGGCCGGGAACAGTGGAGATTCGACCGATCGTTGATCACTCGCAGGAGGGCGCGCGATGAAGTACGTCTTGCTGTTCGTCGGCACGCGTGAAGACCAGGACCGCTGGGACAACATGACGCCGGAGCAGATTCAGGCGTCGATGGGCGGGGCCGGGGAATGGTTCGAGAAGTACTCGCGTCAGGGCAAGATCGCCGGCGGCGAGCAGCTGCAGGGCTACAAGACCGTGACGACCGTCAAGTCGGAGAACGACAAGCGCGTCGTCACCGACGGGCCGTTCATCGAGTCGAAGGAGGTCATCGGAGGCTTCGCAGTCATCGATGTCAAGGACCACGCCGAAGCGCTCGAGATGGCAAAGGCGTGGCCCGGCGGACCTGTCGAGATCTGGCCCGCGGTGGAACGATAGGGGGCCTGGCACAACCACGCCCTGCGACGGACGAAGCGCTCACCGCGGTATTCCGCGAGGAGGCGAGCCGCCTGACCGCGGCCATGGTCCGGGTCCTCGGCAACTTCGACGTCGCCGAGGAGGTGGTGCAGGACGCGGTCGTGGCTGCGCTGGAGAAGTGGCCGGCGCAGGGCATCCCCGACAACCCCGGCGCGTGGCTCATGACGACGGCCCGGCGGCGAGCCATCGACCTGCTGCGGCGGGATCGGCGCTACGCCGAGAAGGTGGCGTTGCTGGAGCGCTCATCGGTGGACGATGAGAAGGCCGAGTCCGACGACAGGCTCCGCCTGATCTTCACTTGCTGCCACCCGGCGCTTCCCCAGGAGGCGCAGGTCGCGCTCACGCTGCGCGCGATCGCCGGCTTCACGACGGCCGAGATCGCGGCCGCGTTTCTCGTCGCCGAACCGACGATGGCGCAGCGCATCGTCAGGGCGAAGCGAAAGATCGTGGCTGCCAACATTCCGTACCGCGTGCCCGAAGGCGCCGAGCTGCCGGCGCGGCTCGATGCCGTGCTCGCGGTCCTGTACCTGATGTTCAACGAGGGCTATCTGAGCCACGACAATTCCGTCGCCGCACGGCGCGACCTCGCCGAGGATGCGTTCTGGCTCGCAGGCCTCCTCGACCGGCTGCTCCCGAACCAGGCGGAGATACTCGGGCTGCGTGCGTTGATGAGCTTCACGCTCGCGCGAGCGGCAGCGCGGTTCGATGCCTCTGGGGCGATGGTGCTGTTGCCCGACCAGGACCGGTCGCAGTGGGATGCGCCGGCGATCGCACGTGGGATCGAACTGCTCGAGAGAGCCGCCACTCTCGATGCGCCGGGGCCTTACCAGCTGCAGGCCGCGATCGCTGCAGTCCATTCGGAAGCGCGCTCATGGAGCGAAACGGATTGGCGCCAGATCGTGCTGCTCTACGACGCGCTGCTGCGCATGACCGACTCACCGATCGTGCGTTTGAACCGGGCGATCGCCCTGAGCCATGTCGCCGGGCCACAGGTCGCCCTGGGCGAAGTCAACGACCTCGCGCTGTCACTCGGCGATTACCACCTGCTCCACGCGACGCGCGCCGACCTGCTCGACCAGCTCGGCGAGCAGGCCCTTGCGCGCGAAGCGCTATTACGGGCGCTCGACCTGTGTCACAACCCCGCGGAGCGGGACCTACTTCTCAGCAAGCTGGCGAGCCGATAGCTCCGCTCGCCGCCAGTGATCGAGCAGAAGGTTGGCGTGGTCCGTCGTGTAGATCATCTCGGGGGGCACGAAATGGTGGATGCCGGCGTAGCGCCGCACGTGTATGTCGGCGAACAGCCGCGCGAGGACTGCAGCCTTGACCGCCTGTTCCTCGTGCGAGAGGTCGCCGTAGGCATAGAGCACCGGAAACGTCGCCGCACGCAGTTGCTCGCGATCGAAGCGGTAGGCGTCGAACGCCTTGATGAGGGCGGCAATGCCCGCCGGCCGCTTCTGCATCTCGTTTGAGACGGGACCTTGCGGGGGCGGTGGAAGCACCGCGCCAGGTTTGACCTGCTCGCGGATGAACGTCGACATGAAGGTGTCACCGTGGAGGCCGGCAAGCTTGTGCTCGAGTCCCGAAAAGAACTGCGCCTCCGGCTCGGTCAGCGCGCCGGGTATCCGCGCCGGTTCGAACAACGCGAGGCTGAGGACACGATCAGGTCGCATGCCTGCGTACGCGAGCGAGATGAACCCTCCGCCGGAGTAACCGACGAGATGAAATCGCTCGAGGCGTCTGGAATCGGCAAACCGATCGATCGCGTCCACCTCCTCCTCGATGGAGTAGTCCCCTGGCGGGGCCGCTTCGCGATAGACCTCCAGATCCTTGAGGTGGAGATCTGCCGCCTCGCCAACCTTCTCGAGCAACGGCTTGTAGCGTTGGGCGGCCGGTGCGACGCTGCCGGGAACGCAGACGACCTGGTGTTTCATGCGGGTGCTCTCCTTTTGATTACATCGGCGGCGGCGTCGACGCGCTTGGGGTCGGCGCCGAGCACTCGAAGCACGAGCTCTTTGGTCTCGAAGTTCGGGTACGACCCGACCGAGACGTCGGGGAACGTCTCTTCCAGCTCGCGCATGAGCGGATAGAACCGCGCCTCGACCGCGAAGTTGAAGCGGATCTCGCGCACCGTCGCGGCGGATCCGGCCGACAGGAATTCCGGCTCGAGCTCTTCCGTGAAGATGCCTTTCATCTCCATGGGGACCCCGGGCAGCACGAAGAGGCGCTTGCCGCCGGCCTCGTACATGCAGCCGGGCGCCATGCCGCGCCGGTTGCGAAAAACGTGCGCCGGGCCGGCGGGGATGCGCGCCATGCGCAGGTTGCCCTCAGTGATCTCGGGTGACTCGAGCAAGCCCATCGCGTGCATGCGCTGCACCCGGCGCTCGATGCGAGCTCGTGTCTCCTCCCAGATGATCAGCTCCTTGCCCAACGCATCGGCGAGCGCCGCGAACGTCCTGTCGTCCGGCGTGGGCCCGAGGCCGCCCGTGAACAACACGTCCGTCACATCGTCGTCGGCGAGCTCGCGCCGCACCTGCTCGACGATCTCATGCGGCTTGTCGCGGATCTGGGTGACCCGCTTGACGGGGTAGCCGAGAAGACGGAGCCGCTCCGCCATCCAGTGCGAGTTGGTGTCCAGGGTGAAGCCGCCGACCAGCTCGTCGCCGATCGCCACGATGCTGGAGGTTGGCATGGC
Source organism: Candidatus Dormiibacterota bacterium (assembly GCA_035689585.1). GTDB lineage: Bacteria > Chloroflexota > Dormibacteria > Dormibacterales > Dormibacteraceae > 40CM-4-65-16. Next base: position 842 of record DASSLJ010000245.1, on the reverse strand, counting down.
GCGACGATATAGGAATGGAAAGACTGCACGCCATCGTCCACGGCGACGTGCAGGGCGTGGGCTTTCGCTATTTCGTCCAGCGCAAGGCGCAGCAGCTCGGCCTGCGCGGATGGGTTCGCAACAACGACGACGGCACCGTCGAACTGGTGGCCGAAGGCGCGCGGCGACAGCTCGAGGACCTGAAGCGAACGGTCGAGGAGGGGCCCCGCCTGGCTCGGGTCGACCACGTGGAAACGAAGTGGTCCGAGGGCACCGGCACGCTCGAGCGGTTCGAGCTGGCGTGGTGAATTTTTCGGTTCCCTTAACATTCGGGCGCGACGTTCCCTAGCGTCGCCGCGTACTGAGGGAGGTAAATGGACCCCAACACAGCCTGGTTCGGCGTGGCCGGCGGACTGGCCGCAGTGGCCTTTGCCGTCTTTCTCATCTTTCTCGTCCTCAGCAAGCCGACCGGCAACGATCGGATGCGCGAGATCGCGGCGGCGATCCAGGAAGGCGCGGCTGCTTACCTGAACCGCCAGTACACGGTGATCGCGATCATCGGCGTGGTCATCGCGATCGTCATCGGCGTGTTCCTCGGCTGGACCACGGCTGTGCTGTACATCGTCGGCGCCGTGCTGTCGGCGTCGGCCGGCTACGTGGGCATGAACATCGCGGTTCGTGCGAACCTCCGCACGGCGGAAGCTGCACGCGGCGGACTCAATGCCGCGCTGCAGGTGGCGTTCCGGGGTGGCGCGGTGACCGGATTCATGGTCGTCGGCCTCGGCCTCCTCGGAGTGTCAGCCGCGTACCTGGTCTTCAAGAACCCGGATGCGCTCGTCGGCCTCGCGTTCGGCGCGAGCCTC
>DASSLJ010000244.1:0-4403 GCA_035689585.1 Candidatus Dormiibacterota bacterium | reverse complement strand
GGGTTGAACCGCCGGACGAACTGGTCCCCCGGCCTCCCTGGATCGAATGCGCAGAGCTGCGCCCAGTAGTGCGCGACGCCGATGTAATCGCTGGTCGACTCGACGATGCGACGCAGCCGTCCCGGAGCGACCGGCCACCGGTCCGCAACGAGTGTCGCTGCGGCGGCCGCCATTCGGTCGCGCCGGTGCGGCGTTGCCGGAAGGAAAAGGAACTTATGGTGCGAAAGACCGACCTGGCTGTCCGGCAGCCGGCGTTTGATCGATGCGTATGCGAGCTCGTGCGCACGATGCATGTTGCTCGTGATGCGGTATTGCGCGGCGAGATCGCCGTGGCGTCCCGGGGGAAACTCACCTGTGATCCAGCCCTGGGCGGCGTAGATGCTCGGTTCGTTGATCGTGCACCAGAGGTCGACGAGGTCGCCCAGCTCGTCGACCACGCGGTTGACGAAAGGGATGAACGCGCGGTGCGCGTCGGCTGACGTCCATCCGCCTTTGCGCACGAACCACTGCGGGCTGGTGAAGTGATGGAGCGTGGCCATCGGCCTGATCCCCTGCTCGCGCATCTCGCCGAGCACGTCGCGGTAGTGACGGATCTGCCTGGAGTCGAAGACGCCTTCCGACGGTTCGATCCGCGACCACTCGATCGATAGCCGGTGTGCGTTCTGGTTCATCTCGCGCAGGAGCGCGATGTCCTCGCGATACCGGTTGTAGTTGTCGTTGGCGATTCCAGAACGGTCGCCGTTGGCGATGTGGCCGGGCGTCTGCTCCCACTCCCACCAGTCGTTGTTGCGGTTGTCGCCCTCGACCTGGTGCGCCGCGCTCGACGTCCCCCAGAGAAATCCTTTGGGGAAGCTTCGCACCACTTAGGCTGCGGCGGTTTTGGGCTTGTCGATCTGCGGCGGCGGGATGTAGTGCCAGGCCTTCGGCTTGTCGCCGTCCATGTCGAGCTGCAGCATGCCCGCCTTCGCGATGCCGCTGCGGTCCATCTCATGCCCGTTGTGCGGCCGGCCATCGAGCAGCACGAGCGCGGCGTTCAACGGGTCGGCATGGCTCACGACGGCCATCGTCGAATCCGGATGCTCGACCGCCAATCGCCGGACGACGCGAAGGACCCGCTCACCCATCTCCTCGACGGTCTCGTCACCGGGCAGCAGTCCGCGCCTTGCCTTGTGGACGAGCCAGAGCGGACGCCGCACGGGAATCTGCCAGTAAGGCACGCCCTGCAGATACCGGCTGAACTCCGCCTCGCGCAGGGCGGGATCGACCTCGAGCGTGGGTGGCGGCGACTGACGCTCGGCGATGATGCGCGCCGTCTCTTCGGCGCGCAGCAATGGGCTGTGCACGATGCGCTTCAAGCCAACGCCCTGCAGCTTTTCGCCGAGTGCTTCGGCTTGCGCCCTCCCGAGCGCGCTCAGGCCGAAGCCGTCGAGGTGCCCGTACAGGATGTGCTGAGGGTTTTCGACCTCCGCGTGCCGGATTAGGAAGATCCTGGTCAGTGCTTAGTGTCCTGAGCCGGAGATTCGCCTGGCAAATCGCGGCATCGGCGGCCGGAGCCAAGGAAGGGGTGGCGCGACGAGGAGCGCATGGGTACATGCGCAACGAGTGAGCGCCGGGCCCCCTGACGCCGGCTTCAGCGGCGCAGCCGCCCGGCCGCCCAGGCCGGCGAGTTGCCGGCGGAATTTCTGGCTCAGGGCACTAGCTACGGTACGCGCCGACGGTCGTCCGATTCGTCCCGGACGAGCGGCCGGAGTCGAGCGCTCGGTAAGCCTCACGCAGGAGGTTGCCGGTGTATTCCCGGCGGTTGACCATGCCGGCCTCGTCCCTCGGCCGGTAGTCGGCGTCGATCGTCGCCGAGCCGCAGCTGACCGTGATCCGGTTCCACGCGCCGCTCGTGCCGAAGTCGTGGGAGGCGATGGAGCGGCGAATCTTGTCGGCGGCGAGGGCTGCGCCCTGCTCGTCGGTTTCGGGCAGCACGATCGCGAAGTGCGGCGGGCCGTCGGCGTCGAGGAACGCGACGGTGTCGGTGTCGCGGATGGACTGGCCGAGGCGCTCGGCCATCTCGCGCAGCAAGGCCTCGACCTGGATCGATTCGAGCTCTTTGTGGATGTGCTCGGCGTGGTCGAGCTCGACCACGAGAATCGACAGCGGCCGGTGGTAGCGAACCGCCCGGTTCGCCTCCTGGCCCACCAGGGCGTTGATGAACTTGGAGTTCCAGATCCCGGTGGTCGGGTCGACGACCCCGAAGAGCGGGCTGGACGTGCGGTCGGTCTGGCTGTGGCCGCAGTTCGGGCAGTACTGAGACGTCTCAGGGACCTCGGTGCTGCAGTACCAGCAGTTCGTCACGGGCGGTGATTCTAGGCCGGGGGCCTTGTTAAGCGTGCCGAGTTCAGAATTTGAGTCGAATGGCAGACCAGGGCGAGCTTTTCCCGGTGCCGGCGGGGTCGGAGGTGCGCGCGCCCCTGGCCACGCGGATGCGGCCCAAGACGTTCGACCAGATGGTTGGGCAGGGCAGAGTCGTGGACGTCCTGCGCCAGCTAACCCGGAGCGGCAACCTGCCGAGCATCATCCTGTGGGGTCCGCCCGGTAGCGGTAAGACCACTCTCGCGGGCCTGCTGGCAACCGAGACCAGTGCGCGCATGGTCGCCATGTCGGCCGTGACTGCGGGCGTGGCCGACCTGCGCAAAGTCGTCGCCGAGGCGAAGGTCCACCGTCGCGCCGGCATCCGCACGGTGTTGTTCATCGACGAGATCCACCGCTTCAACAAGGCACAGCAGGACGCGATCCTTCCTCACGTCGAGGACGGCACGGTCACGCTCATCGGCGCCACCACCGAGAACCCGTCGTTCGAGGTGATCTCGCCGCTGCTGTCGCGCAGCCGCGTCTTCCGGCTGGAGCAGCTCGACCGCGAAGAGCTGAAGCAGGTCGTCGAGCGAGGGCTGCAGGAGCTGAATGCCTCGATCGAAGAAGCCGCGCTCGAGGCGCTGCTCGAGATCGCCCGCGGCGACGCGCGTGTTGCGCTCAACGGCCTGGAGGCGTCGGCGGCGCTCGCCGGCGAGTCCTCGATCGGACTCGAGCACATCGAACGCGCGCTGCAGGAACGACACCTCCTCTACGACCGCGCCGGCGACCAGCACTACGACATCGTTTCGGCGCTGATCAAGAGCGTTCGAGGCAGCGACCCCGACGCGGCCGTCTACTGGATGGCACGAATGCTCGAGGCCGGAGAGGACGTGATGTTCGTCGCCCGGCGCCTGGTCATCCTCGCCGCCGAAGACATCGGGCTCGCCGACCCTCAAGCGCTTCCGGTCGCGGTGGCGGCGCAGCAGGCGGCGCATTTCGTCGGCATGCCCGAGGCCGTGCTGCCCCTGACCGAGGCAGCGCTGTACCTTGCGCTCGCACCGAAGTCGAACTCCGCGCTCACGTCCTACGGGGCGGCGCGTGAGCTGATCGAGGAAACCGGCAACGAACCGGTGCCGATGCACCTGCGCAACGCGCCGACCGGACTCATGAAGTCGATGGGCTACGGTCACGGCTATCAATACGCGCACGACTTCGAGGGTGGAGTCGCCAACCAGGTGCACATGCCCGAGAAGCTGAAGAGCCGCAAGGTCTACTCGCCCAACCCGCGCGACCGCAAGCCGGGAAAATAAAACCCACCATGTTGCTTTGGCCGGTAAATCAGGTCTCCGCGGGCTGCAAAAGCCCGGATTGGCGCGCCTATCCGGCGGGGAGGCGGCGTGGCTGACGCACTCCTCATCTTCAAACCCGATTCGGCCTACCGCCTGGCCGCCCGCGCCGGCATCTGGGGCTGGCTTTCAAGCGAACGTGATTGGAAGATCGAGTCGCTCGAGTGGTTCCAGCCGAGCGCGTCTCTGATCGAATCCCACTACGACTTCCTGCAGGGCCGCCCTTTCTTTCCATGGCTGGTCGACTTCATGAGCGCGCTGCCCGTCATCGTCGGCCGGATCTCAGCCGAGCCCCAGGCGCTCGGGGTCATGCGCTACGACCTCGGCGAAACGCAGATCGCGAAATCCCGCCCAGGTTCACTGCGTGAGCGCTATGGGATCTTCGGCGGGCTCAACTGCCTCCATCTTTCCGACGCACCCGAGACCGGCGCTGCCGAGGTGAAGCGCTGGTCAGAGTTCGTGCAGCTCGACTCCGTGAAGGTGAAGCTGGACGGAAAGTCGACCAAGCCTGATCACACCTATCACCTGCGCTCGCTCGCGGCGCAGGTCGCGGGCGGCATTCACGTCGACACCGCGTCGCAAATGATGCGCGAGCTGCTGGCCGAAGAGAGCGAGCTCGATGGCGCGAAGCTCGAGGCGCTTGTGCGAATTACGCTGGGGGCCTTGACTTGATCGTGACCGACTTCGTGAAGAGCTCGGAGTTGGGCACGACGACGA
>DASSLJ010000243.1:0-5808 GCA_035689585.1 Candidatus Dormiibacterota bacterium | reverse complement strand
CCGTTGCTGTAGACCGCGGTCGCGATCGCGATCCGGTAAGGGAACCACTCGCGGACGAGCGTCGGGAACGCCGGCTGGGAGACGGCGACGCCGATGCCCATAAGGAAGGTCGCGGCCAGCAGGACCTCCGTGCTCGGGCCGGCGCCGCGCAGCGCGCCGAAGAGCGCGATGGATGCGAGGCCTGCGGCGAGGGCGCCGCGTGCTCCGAGCTTGGCGATCAACAACGAGCCGGGTATCGATGCGATCGCCAGTATCAGCACGGGTCCCGAGACGAGCGCGCCGACCGCCTTCTCATCGAGATGCAGCGCGTGGTGGATGAGCGGGATCAGCGGCGGGACGGCCAGCATCGTCAGACGCATGTCGATGCCGCCGAGCCACAGCAGCAAGAGACGCACCCAGTCGGCGCGCGTCAGCCTCAACGAGTGGCCATACTTGGCGCGATGTCGGGTCTATTGATCGTGACGGCCACCGGACCTGAGGAACCGACGCGGGCCAGCGTGCCATTCCACATCGCCGCCAACGGAGCCACGCCGGGCGGAACGGAGGCTGCGATCGCTCTGGCCGGCGACGCTGCCGAGCTCGTCAAGCCCGATGTGATCGCAAGCGTGATCGGAGTTGGAATTCCACCGCTCCGCGACCTCGTCGACAAATGCTTGGAGCAGAACCTTCGCGTCTACGTTTGAAAGGGCTGCGCAGAGGCCCGTGGGGTCTTGCCCGAGATGCTGACGCCGAACATGAAGTTCATCACTCCGCCTGAGCTCGTCCGCCTGACGATGGAGGCCGACAAGACCCTCACTTTCTAGTCGCGCCGATTGCCGCTAGCGCGCTGGGATTCTCGAGCGAGGAAAGATCTCCCGGATCTTTGCCGGTGTAGACCGACTTGACGACCCGCCGCAGGATCTTGGCGTTGCGCGTGCGCGGCAGGTCGCCGACGAAATGCACGGCCTTGGGCCGAAGCGGCTTGCCGAGCGCGGACGCGACTAGATCCTGCAGCTCGGCTGCGAGCTCTTCGCTGCCTTTGTACGAGGGCCGCAGGACCACAAAGCACACCAGGGCCTCGCCCTTCAGTTCGTCGGGCACGCCGATGGCGGCAGCTTCGGAGACTGCCGGATTCCCGACCAGCACCGACTCGACCTCCGCCGGACCGAGTCGCTTGCCCGCGATCTTGATCGTGTCGTCCGACCGGCCGAGGACGTACCACAAACCGTCTTCCGGATCGATGTACGCCCAGTCGCCGTGCACCCAGATGTCGGGATACCGGCTCCAGTAGGTGTCGACGTAGCGCTGCCGGTCACCCCAGAAGCCGCGCGTCATGCCTGGCCACGGATTGCGTATGACCAGCTCGCCGACCTCACCGCGGACCGATTTTCCGTCGGCGTCCAGGACGTCGGCGGCCATCCCGGGCACCGGTCCCGCGAACGAGCACGGCCGCAGCGGCGAGATGACGTTGCCGCAGAGGATTCCGCCAGAGATCTCGGTGCCGCCCGTGTAGTTGATGACGGGGATGCGCCCACCGCCGATGTGCTTGAAGTACCACGCGAACGGTTCGGGGTTCCACGGCTCCCCGGTGCCGCCGAGGATGCGAAGGCTGGAGAGGTCGTGCTTGTCCGGGACTTCGTCGCCGTGCGTCATCAATCCGCGGACGAGCGTCGGCGAGACGCCAAGGACGGTGACCTTGTGGTCTTCCACCATCCGCCAGAGCCGGTCGGCGGCGGGATAGTCCGGCGTCCCCTCGTACAGGACCATGGTCGCGCCGAGCACGAGCGTGCCGAAGATGAGCCAGGGGCCCATCATCCAGCCGAGGTCCGTGTACCAGAACACCGAGTCGCCGGCTCCGATGTCGAAGCCGTGCGCCATGTCCTGCGCGGCTTTGATCGGGAAGCCTCCGTGCACATGGAGCGTGCCCTTGGGCTTTCCGGTTGTGCCCGACGTGTAGATGATCATCAGCGGATCCTCGGGATCGAGCTCGTCGGTGCGGGCGCGGTCGGGGTCGTCCTCGAGCAGCACCTCCCAAACCTGATCCCGTCCGTGCGTCCACGGGATCTCACGCACGACGCGGCGGTGGACGATCACCTTCTTGACCGATGGGCAGCTGACCAGCGCGCGGTCGGCGGTCTCTTTCATGGGGACGACCTGGCCGCGGCGGTAGAACCCGTCGGCGCAAATGAGCAGCTTCGCTTCGCCGTCGCGAAGGCGCGTCGCGATGGCCTCAGGCCCGTAGCCCGAGAACAGCGGGATGATGACCGCGCCGATCTTGGCGCAGGCGAGGACCGACACCGCGACCTCGGGGCACATGGGCATGAAAATGCCGACGCGATCGCCCTTGCCAACGCCCATGCGGCGAAGCGCGCCCGCGAGACGCGACACCTGCTGGTCGAGCTCGCGGTAGGTGAGCTTGCGAACCTCGCCTGGCTCACCCTCCCAGATGATCGCGGTCTTGTTCTTGTATTCACCGTCGCGATGGCGGTCCAGACAGCTGTGGACGATGTTCATGCGCGCGCCGACCCACCACTTAGCCCATGCCTTGCCTTCCGACAGATCGACAACCTTGTCGTACTCCCGATAGAAAGCCACGTCGATGTCCTTAACCGCGGCGTCCCAGAACCACTCGACGTCTTCGTCGGCGCGCCGGAGCAGATCCTCGAACGACTTGATGCCGTGGCGGTCCATGAAGCGCCAGAGCCGGCTTTTCTCGATCACTTCACGGCTCGGCCGCCAGATCACATCGCCGATCACGACAGGCTGCATGGGTTTAATTGTCGTCAGATGACGCTTCCGGACGGTTTTGCTGACGATCTCGCCCGCGTCCTCGATCCTCGGGAGCACGAGGCCGCGGCCGAGATCATCGAGGCCGCGACGATGCTCGACGACGTCGGCCTGCGCCGTTTCCTGAAGCTGTTTGCCGCCCGCGTGCGCAGCTCGAGCGACCCGATCAAGGCCGACGAGCTGCGTGCGTTTCTGCAGCAAGCCGCGCTCTGATCCGATCGGCGTCCTGGACGAGCAACCAGTAGTTGTCCCACGCCGCCTGCTCAAGAGCGAGCGCGACCAACGGTTTGGTGCGGAGTCGCGCCGCCCGCACCGCCTGGTGGTGCGCGTAGCACCATCGATCCAAGGCACGCTCGACCGTCGACTCGATCAGCTGCATCCACTGCACCTCGTCGCCCCATATCGGCGGCGGCAGCGACAGCACCTTCCACTTTCGGTCTTCGCGCACGACGGTGACCACCGGCTGGCCGCTCGGTCGATTCGCATGTCGCGCGGGGCGCGGATTGTTTGGATTTGCCGACATCAGCCGCTGCTGCACCGCGAAAACGAGGTCGTGCGCAGCGTCGAGCGTGGCCGGTGGGAGCGGGGGATTTCTGCGTCCGAGCCGGATCTGGAGCGCGCGAATCGCTTCCCGCAGCCGGATTGGCGCCTCTACCTCTTCCTGCAGGCGCAGCGTCTCGACGTCTTCGAGCAGCAGGTCGGACTCGGCCAGCAAGATGCGACGCTGCGTCTCGGCGGCCATGCGCCGCACCATCGCCGCTGGAACGGCGAAATGTCAAGCAGCAGTTTACAGGTTAGGCGATCCCCAGTAGCCTCTTGCCGTTGCCGACGAGCAGCTTCTCGAGCGCCGGCGCCGGAATTTCAAGTGTCGCCAGCTCGTCCAGGCACCGCTTGGGCTGGATGAACGGGTAGTCGCTGCCAAAGAGGAACTGGTCCTGCAGCCTTCCTTTCATGTCGCGTACCACCTCGGCCGGCATGTATCGCGGCGCCGAGCCTGAGATGTCTATGTAGATGTTCGTCTTGTGCAGCGCCATCGCGAGCAGCTCGAGGTGCCATGGATAGCCGAAGTGCGCGGCGATGATGTTGAGGTCCGGAAAAGCGGCCGCGGGTGCGTCGAGGAGGATTGGCCGCGCGAGGTCGATGCGGATGCCCTGTCCGCCCGGCTGCCGGGCCCCGATGCCGCTCGTGCCCGTGTGAAACAGCACGGCCAACCCGAGCTCCTCGCACTTTTCGTAGAGCGGCCAGAAACGTTCGTCGTTGGGCGCGAATGCCTGGAGCGAGGGATGCAGCTTCACGCCCTTCAGTCCGAGCTCGACGATGCGGTCGAGCTCGCCTACGGCGCGGTCGCCCTTCAACGGGTCGACGCTTCCGAATCCGACGAACGTCTTCGGGTGGTCTCGCACCGCATCGGCGACGAGCTCGTTGGGAACCCGCGGGCGGGCGGTTGCGGTCTCGGCGTCCCAGGCCAGCAGCACCGCGACCGTATCGAGCCCGTCGTAGTCGCGCGCCAGCTCGTCGAGCGACTTGCGCGCGACCTTGGAGCGGATGTACGACTCCGCGGCCTCGACGTAGCCCTTCATCGAGACGTCCAGCCATTCAGGGGTCGGCAGGTGGACGTGAAAATCGATCGCCCGCATCGTCGGAACTAATGTAGTTTCCCGATGGTTCGGCCGGTTAATCAGGCCTCGACACGCGCCAAAACCCCGGATAGGCGCGCCTATCCGAAGATTCTTTGATGGAAGCCACGCTCCTCGTGCTCGCGGGCGGCGCAAGCCGGCGGATGGGAAGGCCGAAACCGTGGATCGAGGTGGGGGACACCGTCCTGGTTCGCTACGTCGTGGAAAGACTGGCCCCGGCGTTCTCGGAGCTGATGGTGTCGTTCACCGAACCCGAGCAGATGGAGCAGCTGATCCCTTACCGCGTCGTTTTCGACCGCAAGCACAACGCCGGCCCGCTGGCCGGCCTCGAGGCGGGACTGCTCGCGGCGCACAACCAGGTCGTCTTTGCCGTGGCGTGCGACATGCCGTACGTCGAGCGATCGACGGCCGAGATCGCGGTGGCCGCGGCACGCAACTGCGATGCGGCGATCCCGCGCCACGACGGGTTGTTCGAGCCGGTCTGCGGCGCGTACCGGAAGACCGCGATCCCGGCGATCGCGCACGCGCTCGACTCGGGGAATTACGTCGCACACGACCTAGTCGAGCAGCTCGACGTGACCTGGCTCGAAGACCTTGACCCGATGCAGTTCGAGAGCCTCAACACACCGAGCGACCTCGAGCGCTTCCATGCCGCTTTCACGGCCCAGCGATAATTGGTGCACAACCTTTGAAGATCGTCGTCACCGTCAAGCAGGTACCCGACCCGAATTCGACCCTCACCCTGGAGGCCGACAACTCGATCTCCCGCGAGAAGGAGGTCGTCCTCGACCCCGGCGACGAATGCGGCGTCGAAGAGGGTCTACAGCTCAAAGAGGCGCACGGCGGCGAGGTCGTGCTCGTCTCGATGGGACCGGAGCGCGCCAAGGATGCGATCCGCAAAGGTCTCTCGATGGGCGCCGATCGCGCGATCCTGATCTCTGACGGTTCGTTGGCGGGTGCCGACGCACTGACGACGGCCAAAGTCCTTGCGGCCGCCATCAAGCAGGAGCAGCCCGACCTCGTGATCTGCGGCACCGAGTCGTACGACGGCAGCACGGGCATGGTGCCGCCGATGCTCGCCGAGCTGCTCGGCATCCCACAGCTGACCTTCGCGAAGAAGGTCGAGGTCGAGGGCTCGAACATCAAAGTTCACCGGCAGACGGCCGACGGCTACCAGGTCGTCGAGAGCGCGACTCCCGCGCTGATCACCGTCACCGCCGCGATCGCCGAGCCGCGATACGCCTCGCTCAAGGGCATCATGGCTGCGCGTTCGAAGGAGATCAAACAGGTTGCGCTGGGCGACCTCGGGGTCGAGAAGGGCGAGCCGGCCGAGACGATCGAAGGGGTTACCGAGGCCGAGGCGCGCAAGGCCGGCGAAGTGATCGAGGACGACGGAACGGCGGTC
>DASSLJ010000242.1:0-2205 GCA_035689585.1 Candidatus Dormiibacterota bacterium | reverse complement strand
GGTCGCGCCGTTGGTGCTGCCCGGGACGTTGACGATCAACGATTGCGCACGCACGCCGACGACCCCGCGCGAAAGCAACGCCATCGGCGTGCTCTTTTCGCCTGTGCGCCGCATTAGCTCCGCGAGGCCGGGGACCTCGTAGTCGATGAGCATCGACGTCGCCTGCGGCGTCACGTCGCGCGGCCCGAGACCCGTGCCCCCCGTGGTCACGACTACGTCGGCGCCTGCGACGACCGCGGCCACCACGGCGTCGGTGATCAGCGCCTGCTCGTCCGGCACGACCTCGGGTCCGATGACGTCGAACCCCTCGCGTTGGAGCAGCTCACGCAAAGCCTGGCCGCTCTTGTCGACGCGCGTGCCGGCAGATACTCCGTCGCTGATGGTGATGACGTGCGCGCGGGGCACTAACCCCGTTTCCAGTGGCCAGAACGTCCGCCGGATTTCTCCAGCAGACGGACTGCTTCGAGGTAGACACCACGCTCCACGGCTTTGGTCATGTCGATGAGCGTCAACCCGGCCACCGCGGCCGCGGTCAAGGCCTCCATCTCCACGCCCGTCTGACCGGTGACGCGCGCGCGAGCAACCACGCGCACGCCCACCTCAACGAACTCGAAGTCCACCGTCACGCTCGTGATGGGTAGTGGATGAGCCAGCGGGATCAGCTCGGGAGTGCGCTTGGCGGCCATGATGCCCGCAACGCGGGCCACCTGCAGCGCGTCGCCCTTGGCCGTGCCCTCGCGCACCGCGGCGATCGTCTCGGGCTGCATGCGCACCACGCACTCCGCCGTCGCCTCCCGCGTCGTCGTGGGCTTGTCGCCCACGTCGACCATCCGCGCCGCCCCTCGCTCGTCGATGTGCGTGAGTCGCTTGGCCATGGACATCAGGATATTGACGGATGGATTCGATCGACGGCGTGCTGTTCGACTACGGCCGCACCCTGGTCACGTTCGCCTACCCGACCGAGTCGCTTCTCGACGTGATCCGTGAATTTCGGCCCAGGATCGAGGCCGCGCTCGGCGTGCGCGCTCCGGAAGCCGAAACCATCCTCCACGACGTCCTCGAGCCACTCGAGCAGTACGTCTCGAGCGAGAGCGAGGATGAGGTGGAGTACATGGACGTCTACCGCGATGCGTGGCATCGGGCGGGCCTGACGATCCCAGACGACCTCCTGCACGAGATCCTCGACGCGGAGCAGCGCGTCTGGGACCGATCGGTGGTCGTCGATCCCGAGGCGCCCGAGATCTTGACGTGGCTCGCCGAGCGCCGGATCCGGCGCGGCATCTGCTCCAACGCGCCGTTTCCACCGGAGATGATGCGGCGGCAGATGGCGAGCAACGGCATCGCGGAACTCGTCGACGCAGTCGTCTTTTCCAGCGAGGTCGGCAAGCGGAAGCCGGCGCCCGAGCTCTATCGAGCGGCGGCCGACGCGATCGGAACCTCACCCCAACGCACTCTGTTCGTCGGCGATCGCGTGCGTGAGGACTACGAAGGTCCGCGGGCCGTCGGCATGCGCGCCGCGATCGTGACGGCGCACGCGGATGAGTCACCCCCTGACGGGGTTCCGAGGATTCGCTCGCTGGCCGAGGTGCGCTCGCTCCTTTGAGCAAGCGACCGAGCGGTTTGTGGCTCTTCTTCTACGGCCGGCCGCGCCGGGGCTTTCCCTGGCTGCTCGCCGGGGTGGTGGTCACGGTCGTCCTTCTCGCGGTCGTCTTCGCTGTTCCCGGAGGTGCGGAATTCTCGCGAGTGGTCGCCGCCGTGGTCTTCGGTTTGCTGATCGTCAGCGCGCTCGTGTTTGCGGTGTTCGCGGTGTTACGGCCGCGCCGTCGCCGTTGAGCGACGAGGACGGCAGCGGTTCCCGCGCCTACACCGTTGTCGATGTTCACGACGGTCAAGCCCGTCGAGCACGACTGCAGCATCGTCGTCAGAGCGCCTTCACCCGCGCCGCCGCGACCGTAGCCCGTCGACACCGGTAGCCCGATCACGGGGACGTCGACGAGGCCGGCGATCAAACCGGGCAGCACGCCATCCATGCCCGCCGCCACGATGATCACGTCAGCGCCCCACTCGAGCAGCGCTGTCAACGGTCCGACGAAGCGATGCAGACCGGCGACGCCAAGGTCGGCTTCGATTCGCGCTTCCAGGCCGCAGGCCTCGACGATCATCCGCGCCTCTTCGGCGACCGGCATGTCGGAAGTGCCCGCGGTG
>DASSLJ010000241.1:0-4820 GCA_035689585.1 Candidatus Dormiibacterota bacterium | reverse complement strand
CACGACCGGCGTGCCCAAGGGCGCGATGCTGACGAACGCCAATCTGCTGACGCTGACCGGGTCGCTGCCGATGGAGGTCAAGGGCTTCGATGAGTACGGCCGGTCGCTGGTGGCGATGCCGCTCTATCACATCGGTGGCAGTGGCTGGGCCCTCGCCGCGATGTCCGCCGGGTGCACTGCTGTGATCACGCGTGAGTTCGTCCCGCAGGACGTGCTCCGAGTCATCGTCGAACAGGAGGTCAACACCGCGTTCCTCGTCCCGGCGGCCTTGCTGTTTCTCACGTCGCTCCCCGGAGCGCAAGGTGCCGACTATTCAGCGCTGAAGAACATCGCGTACGGAGCGTCGCCGATTACGCCGGACCTGCTCAAGCGAGCGATCGACACGTTCCAGTGCAGGTTCACACAGGTCTACGGATTGACGGAGACCACCGGCGCGGTCACTCTCCTTCAGCACGAAGACCACGCGGGCGCGCGATTCCTGAGCTGCGGGCGCTCCGGATTCGGGCACGAGCTGAAGGTGTTCGGGCCGGATGATCGCGAGCTGCCTTTCGGCGATATCGGCGAGATCGTCTATCGCGGCCCCGGGACGATGGCCGGCTACTGGCGCAAGGAACGCGACACCGAGGCGGCGATCCACGACGGATGGTTCCACACCGGCGACGCCGGGACGATGGACGAGGAAGGCTTCATCTACATCAAGGACCGGATGAAGGACATGATCATCTCCGGCGGCGAGAACATCTATCCCGCGGAGATCGAGGGGGTCCTCGCCGGGCATCCCGACGTCGCCGATGTCGCCGTGATCGGCGTGCCCGATGACACGTGGGGCGAGTCCGTGAAGGCGATCGTCATCCGGCGGCCGGGGTCACAGCTGACGGCAGAGCAGCTGATCGACTGGGCACATGAGCGCCTTGCCGGCTACAAACGGCCGCGGTCGGTCGATTTCGTCGAAACGATCCCGCGCAACCCGAGCGGCAAGATCCTCAAGAAAGAGCTGCGCGCACCCTACTGGCGCGGAATGGAGCGCGCCGTTCACTGACGGCGCGTCGCGTTACTGGGTTACGTCGATCCAGACGAGGCCCGGCGGCAGAGTCAGCGCCTGGCCGCCGTCGAGCGTGAACGTGAGCGGTCCATGGCTGTCCGTCGACGCCCAGTTGCCGGTGTAGTGCAGGCCTTTGTAGTAGACGTCGATACGTCCGTTCGTGTCGAGCTGGTAGTCATGGATGTGAGCGCCGTGCCCGTCACCGACGTCGAGCAGCTGCTCCTGCGTGTGGAGGTTGATGAGCATCTCGATGCGTAGCGGCTGGTGCAGGCTCAGGTCCTGGTATGGGTGACCTTCCTCGGTCTTGTTGTAGGTGCCCGTGGAGGCGTCGTACGTGTACGTCGAGTAGTGCTCTGGGATGTTCGCCGACGTCCCCGCCGCGCCGCCGCTGATGTTTGGACGCGCCTTCGGGATCGTGTACGGCGCGATTCCGTACCGGCCCTCCGCCGCCTGCACGCGATCGCCGTTGATCATCAGGTTGTCGGGCGCAAACCGGCCGTTCGCGTACGTGCGGTACTGGTAGCCGATGGTGTCGAAGAACTGCGGCGTGGGGTCGGACGACGCGCGCGCTGCCGTCGCTGCAGACTCACCTGACTGGAAAAGCAAACCCTTGTAGTGACGGCCGAGCTTGAGCGAGATGAATCGCGCCGAGCGCATCGGGCCGATGAGGTCGGGCGCGTGCTCGTAGATGGCGGTGAGGCGGGTTATGCCGCCCTCGGCCAGGTACTCGTACACGATGTCCGCCGCCTGCAGACCGTTCTGATCGCGCGCGTTCTCATCGTTCGGGATCTGGATCAGCGCCGGGTAGCTCAGCGCGATCGTGTGCTCGTGGTCGTGCCAGTACACGCCGGTCTTGAGCGCAAACGCCGCGGCGATCGAGTGGCCCGTCTGATCACGGCCGCCCGCCGCCATCTGCACGACCACCGGACCGGATGCAAGCCCGGTCGTCGAGAATGTCGCGCTCTTGTCGTCGGCCGCCCATTTGAGGGCGGCGATCTGTCCGCCGACGGTGACTTTGATCGTCACCGGCTCCATCGCATCGTTGAAGGTCAGCTTCATCGCTGCGCCGGGATCGACCTCCATCCCGTCCTTCAGCGCGGCGCCGTCAGCGGTGGTGATGCTGAGGACGCGCGGGATGATCAGCGTGGTGAACGTCCACGTGCCGCCGTTGACATGGTGGTTGGAGGTGTCACGCGTCGGTTTCAGAGTGACCGTGTACGTGCCGAGCTCCTGCAGTGGCTTCGCGGGCATCCACGCGTACTGCTGCTGACCGGAAACCGAAGTGATCGTTCCGTCGGTCGCCGGCGTGATGGTGAACGCGGCGCGCACGGCGTCGATTGATACCGAGCGCGAGAAATTGATCATGAACGCGCCATCGGTGGGGACGTCTTTCTCTCCCGTCTTGACGTTGCTCGTCACCGTCGTCGGGAGCGTGTTCTCGTAAGCGAGATATGCACCCGCGCTGAGGAGTAGGACGAGCACGACCATTCCCAGGGCAACCCAGCCACGACGGCCAAAGGTTCTTCGGCGGCGGGTGGGCCGCCTCAATGGCGGGGCCGCGAGAGGCGGTGGCTCGACTTCGGGGATTGGCGTGGAGATCGACAACGGGCCGCCGCGAATTATGCCATCAAGCCCCGCTTGAGGTAATGAAATGTATAGATGCCGGTCGCATGGCCGCTTTCGAACGCGACCTGCAGCGCGTACTGACCGACCAGCGTCACGTCTTGGATCTTCAACTCGGCATCGCTGAGAGTCTTCACGCGCGACAGCCGGCCGGGCATTCCCGCTTCGCCGCGGCACTCGGCGCACGGACATGCCCAGCGCAATTGCTCACCGCTGTACGTCGATTTCGTCCCGTCCTCCCATGTGATGTCCATCACCTGGCGTGCGCGGTCGACGTCGACGCTGGTTGGAAACGGATCGGGGTCTTGCGTGCGCTAAGCCCTAATGGACGTTGATGACGGGCAGCTGGCGGAAGGACTGAATCGACGTGCGTGCAGCGACCTGTGACGCGATCGCCTCGAATGCCTTCGCGCCCGCCGACTCGGGACGCGAGATGACGATCGGGCTGCCCTTGTCCGAGTCCTCGCGGATTCCTTCTTCGAGTGGTATCGCTCCGAGGAAGGGAACGCCGAGTCGCTTGGCCGCGGCCTCGGCACCACCGTGACTGAAGATCTCATGCCGGTGCCCGCATTCGGGGCAGACGTACCAGCTCATGTTCTCGATGAGGCCGAGTGGTGTGACGTTGAGCCGGCGGAACATCTGAAGCGCTTTGATCGCGATGTCGGTCGCGACGTCCTGCGGCGTGCACACGATCGCGACACCGGTCAGGGGCACGGCCTGCGCGAGCGTCAACGATGCATCGCCTGTGCCGGGCGGTAGGTCGATGACGAGATAGTCGAGGCGGCCCCAATCGACCTGGACCATCATCGCCTCGATAGCCTTGCCGACCATCGGGCCGCGGTAGATCGTCGGCTGGTCGCCGGGGTTGATGTTGCCGAACGACATCAGCTTCATCCCGTGCGCTTCGATCGGAAGAAGCTGTCCGTTCGACTGCTGCGGGACCTGTCGCGATCCTGTCATCGCCGGGACCGACGGGCCGTAGATGTCGGCGTCGAGCAGGCCCACGGTCGCACCACTCTTGCGGAGCGCGGCCGCGAGATTGACGGCGACTGTCGATTTCCCTACGCCGCCCTTACCCGAGGCGACGGCGATGGTTTGCTTGACGCCGGGCAGGATCTCCGACGGCTTCGGACGGAGGAAGGCGGGCCGCACGTTCGCGGTCATGCGCACATCCACGCCCGTCACGCCGGGAATGTCGTTGACTGCGTCCTCGGCCTGGGACTTGAAGCGGTCGCGCACCGGGCACGCCGGCGTCGTCAGCTCGAAGGTGAAGCTGACCTTTCCCTGCGGGCTCACGGCCAGATCCTTGATCATCCCCAGGCTGACGACGTCGCGGCCGAGGTCCGGGTCATGGATCCGGCTCAGCGCCTCGAGCACCTGCTGGTTGGTAGGCCCGCTCATCGCGTCCGGATGTTACCGAGGCTGCTAAGTTCATTGCGCCGATGAAGATGAGGGGCCCCCGCGAAATCGCAGGCGAAGCCTCAGATTTCGTGGGGACTAAGCAGGTGACGGCGACGAGTCCTGCCGCCGAGCTGGTCGCGTACTACGGAAAGGCCGCGTCCGACGTGTACTTCCAGCGCGCGCAGAAGACGCTGGCCGGCGCCAAGGTCGACGCGGTCGTGGCGATGGATTTCTTCACCAGCAAATCGGGCGTGCTGTGCGGCGTCGCCGAGGCCGTGCGCCTGCTGAGCGAGGTCTTGCAGGAGGGCGACGAGGCTTACGCGGTCGGCGAGGGCGACGCGATGGCTGCGAAGGAGACGGTGCTTCGCGTCCGGGCGCCGTACTCGCGGTTCGGGGTCTACGAGACCGCGCTCCTGGGGATGCTGTCGAGCTGCTCGGGCTGGGCGACCGCGGCGCGCGCAGTCGTCGAGGCGGCAAACGGCAAGCGAGTGATCAGCTTCGGCGCGCGGCACGTGCACCCGCTGATCGGTCCGACGATGGAGTACTCCGCAGTCGTCGGAGGATGTGCCGGTTGCGCGACCCCGCTCGGCGCGCAGCTCGCCGGGCTGCAGGGTGCATCGGGGACGATGCCGCACGCGATGATGCTTCTCTTCGGCGACACGGTGAAGGCGGCACAGGCTTTCGACCAGCACATGGGCGACGACGTGCTGCGCATCGTCCTGGTCGACACCTTCAAGGACGAGGCCGAGGAAGC
>DASSLJ010000240.1:0-11175 GCA_035689585.1 Candidatus Dormiibacterota bacterium | reverse complement strand
GACCCGACCAACGGTGCCGCCACGATCGCTTACGCCGACGACCACGCGTCGCCGGGCAGCCCGGTCATGTACTACACGCGCGAGTGCACCGGCATCTCGGCCAAGACCGGCGCCGCGCTCGTCAACGATTGCGTGGCTCCGCCTCCGCCTCCGCCCGCGCCGCAGGGCAACGTGTGCCCCGGACCGCAGGTTGCGGACTACAGCGGTGACGCGCCGAACAACTTCCCCGGCGGCATGGGGCAGAACATCGACTTCCTCGACATCACGAGCGCGACCTTCGCGTCGGCACCGCTGACCTCCGGCGGCTCGACGATCGACATCACCCTCCAGCTCAAAGACCTCGAGGCGCCGCCCACCGCGGCCAATCCCAACATCGTGTCCGGCTACTGGAGCGTCTTCTTCCAGTACGGGACCGCGACCGGATCGACGTGGTGGTACGTCCAGGCGAGCACGAACGGGACCGGATCATCCGCCGTGGTCACGTACAGCTACGGGACGTGGAACGGCAACTTCACCGCCATCGGAACACTCAACGGGGAGTTCCATCCCGGTCCGAACGGCACGTTCGTGTTTCACCTGCCCCGGACGGCGATCGGCAGCCCGCCGGACAAGTCGAAGCTGACGAACACGTGGGCGAACACGCACGCTTCGATCACGGGCCTGGGGAGCGGGGTGTACTTCACCGCGAACGCCGATCGTGCGCCGGATGGCGGCTTCGGTTCGTACGCGATCGTGGGCACGCCGCCGTGCCCGAACAACATCAAGTAACGAAAACGAGGGCGGAGCCCTAGAGCTCCGCCCTCACCTTTTCGGCCGCCTGCGCGAGCACGCGCAGCTTGCCGAACGCCACGTCCCGCGGAAGGTACTTCATGCCGCAGTCGGGCGCGACTATCAGGCGCTCCGCATCGACGAAGCGCAGCGCGTTCTTGATGCGGTTGACGACCAGCTCTTCCGACTCGACGGCGCTGTCGTCGGCGAGGTTGATCACGCCGACGATGAGCGTTTTGCCGCGCAGGGAGCGAAGGATGCCGAGATCCACGTTCTGCTGCGCCGATTCCATCGATAACTGCTTGGCGGTCGTGTCGGCCAGCTGCTCCAGGAACGGATAACCCTTGGGGCGGTTGTGCACGATGTGCGCGTAGCCGAAGCAGGTGTGCAGCGCGGTCGTGCCCTCGATGCCGTCTAGCGCGCGGTTGATCGCCTTCAACGCAAATCGCTCGGCCTTTTCCGCCCGCGCCTGCAGGTATGGCTCGTCGAGCTGCACCACGTCGGCACCCGCGGCGAAGAGATCTCGGACCTCTTCGTTGACGGCCGCGGCCAAGGCCATCGCCAGCTCTTCTTCGTCCTTGTAGTAGTCGTCCTGCGCCTGCTGCGACATCGTGAACGGGCCTGGCAGGGTGGCCTTGATGGTGTGCTCGGTGCTTGCGCGAAGGAATTCGACGTCACGCTTCTCCACCGGTCGCGTGCGCCTTATCGGACCGACGACTCGGGGCACGGGGTTTGGATGCCCGGTCCGGTCGAGCGCGGTTCCGGGGTTGTCGAGGTCCATGCCCTCGAGCGCGGTCGCGAAACGGTTGGAATAGCTCTCGCGCCTGATCTCGCCGTCGGTGATGATGTCGATGCCCGCCCTTTCCACGTCTCGGATGGCGATCAGCGTCGCGTCGTCCTGCGCCTGCTCGAGCAGGTCGGCCGGCACGCGCCAGATCTCCAGCGCACGCGTGCGCGGAGGCAGCCGGCTCCCGAGCATCTGGCGGTCGACGAGCCACTCAGGCTGTGGATAACTCCCCACAACGGTGGTTGGCAGGACGTGCATCGCCGCAAGGTTAATCTGGACACCGCGAATGGCGACTAACCGCCTCCAAGGCGACACATGCGACAAGGACTGGATCTGGGAGCGCGAGGTCGAAGCTGCGCCGTGGGAGGAGGTGCGCCGGCTGTCGGTCGGCGCGTGGGAGCGGCAGTACCGCCGCCTGCGCGAGTCGTCGGCCTTCTACGCGCGCAAGTGGCGCGAGGCCGGCATCGGCCACTCGTTTGTCAGCCTGGCCGACCTGAGCCAGCTTCCCTTCACGACCAAACAGGAGCTGAAGGACGCGCTGGACGAGGATCCGCCCTTCGGAAGCAACCTCTGCGTGGCGCCGGAGCAGGTCAAGCGCGTCTATCAGACCAGCGGGACGACGGGATCACCGAGCGTGCTCGCGCTCACGCGTGGCGACATGGAGACCTGGACGATCATGGGCACCCGCACGTACTACGCGACGGGAATCCACGAGCACTCGAGCGTGCTCACCACGTTCGGCGCCGGTCCATTCGTCGCGGGACACACGCACTTCGTCCTGTTGCGCATCGGCGCGCGGTCGGTGCCTGTCGCTCCCGGCGATACCGAACGCGTCGTGTTCGGTCTGCGCGCTGGTCTCGCCGACACGCTGCTCGCGACGGCGTCGTTTGCGCAGTACCTCGCCAACCGCACGGAGAAAGAGGGAGGCGGAGACCTGAAGCTGACGCACGTCGTCACCGGCGGTGAGCCAGGAGGCGGCATCCCCGCCATTCGTGATCACATCCAGCGCGTGCTCGGTGTGACCGTCACCGAAGTCATGGGCATCGGGGACATCGCACCGTCGCTGTTCGGCGAATGCACGCACCAGCAGGGCATGCACTTTTGTGGGGCGGGCCATGTGTGGGTCGAGCTGATCGACCCGGAGACGCGTGAACCGATGGAGATCGAGACCGGCGCCGAAGGCGAGCTCGCCTACACGTCGCTGACGCGCGAGGCGATGCCGGTCGTGAGATTCCTCGGCGGCGACATTGTGCGAATCGAAGGCACGGAGTGCGAGTGCGGACGCACCAGCTTTCGCCAGCGCGTCATCGGTCGCCGCGACGACATGTTCATCGTGCGAGGGGTGAATGTGTATCCGACCGCCATCCTTTCCGTGGTGGGCGATTTCCGTCCGCGCGTCACGGGCCGGGCGCGAGTCGTCCGGCCAGGACCCGAGACGTCGATCGAGCCTCCGATCCCGATCGAGGTCGAAGTCACGGAGCGGCATGAATCCGATCCGACCCTGGTCAAAGACATCGAGGACGCGATCCACTCGCGCCTGATGTTCCGAAGCCGGGTGGAGCTCGTGCCCGAGTCGGAGTTCGGCGAGGCCGGATACAAGACGAGACTCACCGTCCGGCGATGAAGCGCAAGGCGCGCTCGCAGCTCGGCCGCAGCACCGCCGACAAGATCTACGTTCGCGGCCACGACCTCACCGAAGAGCTGATCGGCAAGGTCTCGCTCGGCGACGTCGCCTTCCTGGAGCTCACCGGCCGGCTGCCGAATCCGAAGGAATCCGTGATGTTCAACGCACTCGCCGTCACGCTCGTCGAGCATGGGCTGACGCCGAGCACCCTCGCCGCACGCCTCACCTACTACGGCGCGCCAGAAGCTCTCCAGGGGGCCGTGGCCGCCGGCTTGTTGGGGATGGGGGACCGGTTCGGAGGATCGATCGAGCAAGCCGCCCGGATGCTGCAGGAGCCCATGGGCGACGCGCGCGCGATCGTGGCGTCGTATCGCGCCCGCAAAGAGATCATCCCCGGCATCGGCCATCCGATCCACCGCACCGGCGATCCGCGCACCGCGCGCCTGTTCGAGCTGGCGGCGGAGAACGGCTGCTCGGGCGATCACGTGAAGCTGATGGAGGCGATCGCGCAGGAGGCGACGCAGGCCTACGGCCGTCCCCTGCCCGTCAACGCGACCGGCGCCATCGCAGCCGTCGCGACCGAGATGGGCCTCTCCTGGCGTATCTGTCGCGGCCTGGCGGTCATCGCCCGGGCGATCGGGCTTGTCGCACACGTCCAGGAGGAGATGGACGAACCGATGGCGCCGGATATCTGGGCGCGGGCGGAGTCCGAAAGCTCCGACTAATATCGTTGTAGCTCACTCGGGAGGGAGATTTGGCCGCCACCATTCCAGGCATCCACCACGTGACCTGCATCACGGCCGACGTGCAGAAGTGCGTCGACTTTTACGTCAGCGTCCTCGGGCTGCGCTTCATCAAGAAAAGCATCAACCAGGACATGCCCGACACCTACCACATCTATTTCGGCGACTACCTCGGCACGCCGGGGACGGCGATGACGTTCTTCGGTTGGCCGACGTGGCCGAAGCAGCGCGCGGGCAGCGGGCAGATCACGACGGTCTCGTTCCAGGTGCCGCCCGATTCGCTGAACTTCTGGGGCGACCGGCTGCAGCGCCTGGGCGTCGAGCATTCGCGCGCCATCCGGTTTGACAGTGTGGCGCTCGTCCTGCGCGACGCCGACGGCATTCAGCTCGAGCTCGTCGGCAGCGCGACCGATGAACGCTGGCAGCCGTGGAAGGACGGCCCGGTCGACCGCGAGCACGCGATCCGCGGCTTCCACTCGGTGACGATGACCCTGGCCGAGACCTCCGCCACGTTCAATCTGCTGACCAACGCGATGGGTTTCAGCCGCGTCGCCAAAGACGGCAACCGCACACGTTTCGCCACCGGCGATGGCGGGCCGCACTCGATCGTCGACGTCATCGAATCTCCCGAGGGACCGGAAGGCGAGGAGACGGTCGGGTCAGTGCACCACGTCGCGTGGCGCACGGCCGACGACGCATCGCAGGTCGCATGGCGCGAACTCTTGCTGCGCGCGGGTCGCAACGTGACGCCGGTGATCGACCGCTGGTACTTCAAGTCGATCTACTTCCGCGAGCCGGGCGGAGTCCTGTTCGAGATCGCGACCGACGGCCCCGGCTTCACCGTCGATGAGTCGCCTGAGAAGCTGGGCGGCTCGCTGAGCCTGCCGCCATGGTTCCAGGTCCGCCGCGACAGGCTCGACGAGATCCTGCCGCCGATCGTCGTCCCGACCACCGCCACCGTCTGAATTTTCTGGAGGGGATCGAATGAGCACTGCAGTGGAGAGCCCGGTCAACCCCATGTCGGCGGAAGGAAAGGACACCGTGATGCGGGTCCTGCGTCGCGATCGCGACAACTTCACGCGAATGGTTTCGGATCCGAAGAACTGGAACGTCGACACGCGATGCACTGGATGGGAGACGCGTGACCTGGTCGGTCACATGATCGACGTCATGGAGGGTTACTTCAAGAACTGGGACGCGGCTCGCGCAGGCAAAGAGGGATCGGCGCTCGGTCTTCCGGTCATGGGCGAGACGCTCAACGACCACGCGCTTGAGTTCCGAAAGCTGTCGCGCGAGGAGGCGCTCGACCGGTTCAAGAAGGACGCCCAGAAGCTCGACAAGATGCTGGAAGAGTTGACGCCGCAGGAATGGGAGGGCTTCCTCGTCTACCACCCGTTCGCGGGTCCGGTGCCCGCAGGCTTCTACGGGACATTCCAGATCATGGACTACGGAGTGCATCCGTACGACATCGAGTACGGGCTCGGGAACAAATTGGCGACGATCGATGAGACGAGCGCAGGGCTGATCCTCCCCTTCGCGTTCATCTTCTGGCAGTACACCGTCGACGAGCCGGTCGCGAAGGGCAAAAGCTTCACATATGGAATCCAGGTCGACGGACCGTGGGGCGGCAAGTGGCGCGCGACCGTCAACGACGGGAAGTGGTCGTCTGAGCCGGAGAAGGGCAATTTCGAAGGCTGTGACGCGCTCATCCACTTCAACAGTGCGGCGGAGGCCGTGCTTACGTTCTTCCAGCGCTACCCGGGTGGATCGGCGATCGGCGACGAGGATGTGATCAACACCATCCGCAAGCTGCACTACCGCTTCTAATCCGAAGCACTCTCTGGGCGGCGGACTCGGCGCCTTCGGGTCCGCCGCCTGCTTTTGCGGTCGAGCAGATCGATCGCGCCCGCGCGCCGCTGATCGCTGCGGCGATGGGTGCCGAAGGTGACCTGGTCGCGTCGCGGCTGGCGCGCGATTGTCTTTGTTTTGGCGCCTTCGCCGATGGAGCGCTTGCGGGTTACGGCTGGCTTTCGCGCGGACCCGAATGGATCGGTGAGCTCCAGGTCGAGATCAAGCCGCGCGAGCGCGAGGCGTACATCTGGAACTGCGTGACGCTTCCGGAACACCGGCGGCGCGGAGTATTCCGATCGCTTGTGGCGGGGATCTCCGTTGCGGCTCGTCGCCTCGGTGCGAGGCGTGTGTGGATTGGCAGTGTCGCCATCCCTGCGGAACGGGCGCTGGCGCCGCTCGGGTTTCAGCCGGCGCTGCACTTTGACGTGACGACAGTCTTAGGCGTGCATCTCATTCGGGTGCGCCGCGCCGCGAATCGGCGCCTCGCGGCCGAAGGATCAGCCGTGCTGGGCGTGAGCCCCGGATTGGTCCTCCGGGGCTCGCACCCGCGCCGTCATTAGCCGGGGAGGTTAGATCCTCCAGTCGCGAAGAAGCTCACGCAGTCGCCCTGGTTCTTGAACGTGGTGCCGTACGCCTGCCAGCCGTTGTCCTTGCACGTCTGAGCCGACTCGAACGTGAAA
This sequence comes from Candidatus Dormiibacterota bacterium, assembly GCA_035689585.1. Classification (GTDB taxonomy): domain Bacteria; phylum Chloroflexota; class Dormibacteria; order Dormibacterales; family Dormibacteraceae; genus 40CM-4-65-16. The sequence goes on along the minus strand of DASSLJ010000240.1, from coordinate 4,722 downwards.
ACCGTCCCATTGATATTGACGTTGTCGACTACGACTGTTTGGGTTCCTCCCGTGACGAACGCGCCGGCATCGACCACCAGATCGATGCCTGTAATGGGCATGGAGCCGTAAGTGCTGTACGCGTGCGCAAAGGAGTCGTAGAACGTGCCGCCAAGCTGGCTGGTGTCAATCGTGTTTGTCCCGGACAGCAGGTTGCCGCTCGAGCTCCAAGTGTCGAGGGTGCACCCCGAGAAGTTTGGCGCCGGCCCTAAGTAGACAAAGGCGTTGGTTGTGCTTGTGAAGTTGATCGAGAACCTCGGGGCACCAGTCCCGCAGTCACCCTGCGTGACCATGAAGTCCGTTCCCAGCGACTGCAGGTCGGCAAAAGTCGTACCGGCTGGCAACGGAAAGAAGATGCCGCCGAAGCCGCCACCTATCGACCGAATCTGCACGCCAGTCGGCGAGTTATGGCCCGTTGTCAGAGTCGCGTCACCGAACAAGCTGTAACCAGGTGCCGCCAGGGCGGGCGTCGCTCCCACGATCAATGCCGCGAGGCCACCCACGAAAGAGCCGATAACAGTTCGCCGCATAGCCACACCTCCACCGTTAAGCGAGAACTGAACCCCGGAATTATGCAGAAATTTTGACGTTTGGCTATAGGGCCGAAAGGTATATCCCGAGCAGGTCTTCAGGGGGGTACTTTCCGGCCAGCTCCGAAGCCGCTCGGCGCAGCTCCGACTCGCCGATTCCGTACTTGGCGATGTGCTGCGGTAGGCCCAGTGCCCCGATCAGCTCGTACACGTCGTCCGGGGTGGGGAGCCGCGCCGCGCGGTCGGCCATAGTCGCGCCCAGGTACCGCATGACGTGGGGAAGCAGAAGGCACGAAGTGACCCCATGGGGAATGCCGTGCCGTGCGCCGACCTGCTTGCCCATCGTGTGGCTCAAACCCGCCGCCGATGCGCCAGGGAGCGTGAACGAGAACCACGCCGCCAGCTGGTTCTCGGTGCGGACGCCCACATTGCCAGGCGCCGCTTTCGCACGCGGCAGCGAGTCGAACAGGCGGCGGATCGCCTCGAGCGCCATCACGTCGTTGAAGGGATGCTCGCCCTCTGCAAGAAATCCCTCGACGGCGTGGTCCAAGGCGCGGATGCCGGTCGAGAGCCACAGCTCCATGGGCGTGGCCAGCGTCAGCTCGGCGTCGTAGATCACGGCCGACGGCATGAGGCCTGCGTCGCGCATGCCCGCCTTGTCGCCCTGCTCGCTGGTGTATCCGGCGCCCGCCGCCAGCTCGGCTACGGACAGCGTTGTCGGGACCGCGGTGTGGGGAACGCCGCCGAGACGCAGCGCGATGATCTTCGCCGCGTCGATCGGGCTGCCGCCGCCGAAGCTGACGACCGCGTCGGCCCCCCGAGCGACGCGGACGCCCTCATCGATCTGTGACATCGGCGCGTGCTGGCCGATGACGACAACGCATGATGCCGTGATCGGCAGGCGATCCAGGTGATCGCGCAGCGAACGCGTCGTGACGACAGCGATCGACTTCGCGTCGAGCTCGCGCAGCTTTGCGACCGAGCCCGCGCCCCAATGGATCACACGCGGGTTCGAGTAGGTGAAGGTCGGCATACTAGGCAAGCTTGAGCATTTCTCACGGTCAGCGCGTGCTGCAGGCGGGCGAGTCTCTCAACTCCGCTCGGGCGGCCATGATCCTTCTCCACGGACGCGGCGCAACGGCCGAGGACATCATGACGATCGCGTCCGAGGTTCACGTGCCTGGATGGGCTTACTTCGCGCCGCAGGCAGCGGGAAACGCGTGGTACCCGAACCCCTTCACCGCGTCGCTTCAATCCAACGAGCCTTATCTGTCGACCGCGCTGGAGATGATCACGAAGCTCGTCGAGCGCATCGAGCTACGCGTGCCGGCGCAGCGGATCATGTTGCTCGGCTTCTCGCAAGGCGCGTGCCTGACGCTCGAGTGGTGCGCGCGCAACGCGCGCCGTTATGGCGCCATCGCGGGCCTGAGCGGCGGGTTGATCGGCCCCGACGGAACGCCGCGCGACTATCCGGGCAACTTCGACGGCACCCCGGTTTTCCTCGGATGCAGCGATGTCGATCCCCACATCCATAAACACCGGGTCGAAGAGGCGGGCGCCGTTTTCGAGCGGATGGGCGCCGCCGTGGACATGCGCTTCTATGCCGGGATGGGGCACCTCGTCAGCGAGGACGAGATCTCGGTCCTCAAGGACATCATCGCCGCGATCTAGCCGTCTGGCCTTCGTAGAGGCTCGCGATCGCCGTCACCTCATCGTCCGCATGCTCCGGCATCACCTTTTCGAAAAGGCGTCGGGTCTCGTCCGACATTGGCGTCGACACACCGATTCGCTGGAACAGGTCGTGACCGAGCTTCAGGTCTTTGACCATGTCGCGCAGGGCGAAGGTCACCGGCTCGTAGCGGTGCTCGACGAATCCAGCCTTGCGTTGCGTCAGGAGCGGCGCGAACCGGTTGAGGATGAAGAAGACCTCTTCGGCCGGCAGGCCGGCGGCGACACCCGCGGACATGAGCTCCGAGGCGACCGCGTACAGGTCGGCGAGCATGGTGTTGCCGATCAACTTCAGCGCCGCGGCGCTGCCGAGCTCGCCGATGATGCGCACATCGCCGATGTCCGCCAGCACGGGGCGAGCGCGCTCGATTGCCGCCCTGTCGCCGGCCGCCAGGATCACGCCCGTTCCGCCGGCCATCGCGCCGACGCTGCCGAACAGCGGCGCCTCGACATAGGCCGGAACCCGTGCCGCGATCTCTTTGCTGACCTCGGGGCCCGCGGTGCTCATCTCGACGAAGACCTGGTCGCGCGCCGCCTCGACGGCGCCGCTCGCGCCGAGATAGGCGGAGCGCACGGCGGCAGCGTCGGTCAGGATGGAGAGCACGACCTCGGCGTCGCGAACCGCCTCCGCCGGCGTCGCAGCCACGGTCCCGACGCCAACAGCTTCGGCGCGCGAGCGCGTGCGATTCCAAAGTCTCAGCTGATGACCCTGCCCATCGAGGCGCTTGGCCATCGCGGCGCCCATCTTTCCGGTGCCGAGGATGGCGACCCTCACGCCTTTTTCTCCGCCTCCTCGCCCTCTTCTCCGTGCTCGACGATGCTGCCTTCCTTGAAGAGGACCGCGCGCAGTACCGCACGCCACTTGGGCTTGCGGCGCGACAGATATTCCAGCGCCATGGCGAAGTGCTTGAACTCCTCTTCCTGCGCGTCCTCCATGATCGCGTGCGCCTCGCGATCTTTCTCCAGTGAGAGTCGCTGCTCGTACCAGCCGATCGCCTCGGCCTCCTCCTGCAGCGACGCGACAACACGCGCGAACGTCCTGATTTCGGCGCTCAGCTCCCCCGGCGGCTCGTGATATTGATCAGTTGGCATAGCAAGGAAAAGCGTACCGAGGGCTTAAATAGCGCAGTGAGCCTCGGAGACCTCGCGGTTTTCATCCTGGTTGGGCTCGTCGCCGGGTTCCTGGCGAGCCTCGTCGTGATGGGTCGCGGCCGCGGCTGGTTCTGGAACCTGATCATCGGCATTCTCGGCGCGCTCTTCGGCGGCTGGCTCGCCGGCGTCCTGCACATCTCGCTCTCCGTGCCGGACATCATCAGCAAGCTCGTGATCGCCTTCGTCGGGGCGGTCATCCTCCTCCTCATATGGCGCCTGTTGTTCCGGCGCGGGAAGAAGTAGCGCCGGCATAACTCCCCATTGACGGTCACCCCGTTAAGTGGGTCAATAAATATGACCCCGTTTCGCGCCCTGAAGCTGGGAGGGACCAATGCCTCTTCATCGTCGGTTGGCCTGTCTTTTCGCCGCAGGAGCTATTTCCGCCGCGCTGCTCGTCGCCGGTGGGCAAAGCGTCGCAGCCGCCGGAGGCGGACCGTGTGTCATCGCCGGTGGGATCTACAGTTCGTTGACGGTCACGACCTTCTGTGAGGTAACAGCAGGTGACGTGAATGTCACGAGGAACTTGACCGTTGCGAGCGGTGGGGCGCTCGTAGCAGCTTTCAGCGGCTCCAATGTTCACGTCGGCGGCAACGTGTTGGTACAGCCAGGTGGCATCTTGGTCCTGGGGTGCGAACCTCGCGCCTTTGACTGTTTCAACGGTTCGGGCAGCACTCAGGACTCCGTGGACGGCAACCTGGTGAGCGACGGAGCGCTGATGGTGTTGGCACACCACAACACAATCGGCGGGAACGTCGTACAGCAAGGCGGAGGCGGTGGAGTCAACTGCCAACCCCTGCCCTTTGGACCACCTGCGTTCACGACCTATGAAGACAACACGATCAACGGAAACGTGATCGTCCAAGGACTGCACACGTGCTGGAGCGGGTTCCTGCGCAATGGCGTGAGCGGCAACGTCAACTGGGACAACAACGTCACCTGGGACGGCACGCCGGAGCCGCCAGGCGACCCGACGCTGCACGGTGACGACGACGGCAACGAGATCGCGAACAACACGATTACTGGAAACCTGAACTGCTTCGGTAATTTCCCCGCGCCGCAGTTCGGCGACTCGGCCCAGCCACCGAGCATTGTGTCCGGCAAAGTCCACGGCCAGTGCACGGCGGTCGCCTAGTCGGTCCAGCTCCGGAATACGGTTCATAACGGCTGCCTTGTAGTCCTGTAATGGACTACGGGCAGCCCGCTGCGTAAGGGAGTTGAGGCACGAAGAGCTCGTCGCTCTGATTGAGGGCGGCGTGGGGAAGAGGGGCGGCCG
>DASSLJ010000239.1:0-5081 GCA_035689585.1 Candidatus Dormiibacterota bacterium | reverse complement strand
TTCGATGTTCGCCTCGACCCGACGGACGGCAGGCGCGCGATCATCGCCCCGGCACAGCTGCTCGCCGCGAACGCCAGCTACCAGCTGCTCGTCAACACGGCCGCGCTCGATGTCGACGGCAACCAGCTCGCACGCGACCAGGTCGTGCGATTCTCGACCGGACCGCTGCAGCCGCTCCGTCACTGGATCGCGTTCGCGACCGACTCCACCGACGGTTCGCCGGACGGATTGTGGATGGTGAACGAAACGGGCTTCCCGCGCCAGCTGTTCGACGCAGGCAGCGTCCGGACGTTCGACTGGGCGCCGAACGGAGCCTCGCTGCTGATCCAGGACGAGGAGCTGAACTGGTGGGAGTACATCCCCGGCGGATCAACCTCACGGCTCAGCTTCGCCGCCTCGTGGGCCGGCGCGCTCGCGACCGGCATGGGATTCGTCTACATCGATGCGAGCCAGGCGCTGCACCGGCAGGCGGCGGACGGCTCCGACACCGTCATCGCCAAGAATGTGGGAGAGGCCGCGGTCGCCCCTGACGGCTTGCGCGTCGCGTTCATTCACTCGCCGCTCGACGCCAACAAGGTGTGGGGCTACGACGTCGGCCTTCGCGCGAGCTACGTGCTGGTGACTGACACCGCGCCGGTGAGCGACATCGCTTGGGACCCCGCCGGCAACCGCGTCGCGTACCTCCGGCACGACGCGACCACGACCGCGCTGCGACTCCGCACGCTTACCGGTGCTTCGTCGACGACGACGTTGCTGTCCGGCGAGATCTCGTCCCCTGCGTGGCTTCCCGATTCGACGCACCTCGTGTTCGCGGCCCGCGCTTCGACCGCGAGCAGCGCACCGCACAAGGCTTTCGTCATCAACGTCGTCTCTCCCCCGTCGACGCTGAGCGCCGCCATCGGGCTGCCGGCCGATCCAATCGACGTCGCCTCTCCCGTCTCTTCACCGGACGGGCATCAGATCGCTTTCTTGAGCAGCGACCAGGTGTGGCTCATGAACGCGGATGGAACGCGACCGATACCGTTGACGAAGCTGGACCCCGAGACCTTCCCCTATTCGTGCCGGGCGCTGGCCTGGACGCGGAGCTGACTCTCCTCCATCACGCGATCGAAGAGCGACTGCAGCCGATCCGCCGTCCTGGTCCACGAGAACCGCTGCGCCAGCAGGCGTCCGCTCCGACCCATCTGACGCGCAAGCTCGGGGTTGTCGAGTAGACGTCCGATTCGCTCGGCGTACATCGCGGGGTCGTGGGAGTCGAGCAGATAACCACTCACGTCGTCGCGGACGACGGAGCGCAAGCCTGTGACTCCCGAACCTACGACCGGTGTGCCGCATGCCTGCGCCTCGAGTCCGACGAGCCCGAACGATTCGCTGTACGAAGGCATTACGCACACGTCGGCGGCCGAATAGAAGAACGGCAGCTCGTGATGCGCGACCGACCCGAGAAAGTCGACGCGGTCGCGCACTCCGAGCTGCGACGCGATCGTCTTGAGGCGTTGCTTTTCGCTGTCCTCCTCGTCGCGGGCGTCCTCTCCGAGGATCAAGAGACGGACGTCGTCGTGTGCGCGGTCACGCAGGAGCGCCAGCGCACGAATGGCGACCTCAACTCCCTTGAGGCGCTCGAGCCGACCCACGAAGAGGAGCAGCCGGCCCGCGCCATAACCGATCTTGCGCCGAGCCTCATCACGTCCAATCGGCTGGAACATCGTGAGATCGACGCCGGGCGGCACGACTGCGACGCGGTCGCTTTGGGCTCCGTACAGCCGCACGAGGTCGGCGCGTTCGTCGTCCGTCGATGCGATCAGGAGGTCCGCCTGGTCGGCGATCTCGGTTTCTACGTGGATCCGGAGGTTTGGTTCGGGACGCGCTCCGGCAGCGAGCGTCTGGTTCTTGACCAGCGCAAGCGTGTGCGCGACGTGCGCCCACCCCGCGGCAAGGCGCGGCCGCAGCAGGCAGGCGACCTCACCCGAGAGCCAGTAGTGCGAGAAGAGAAGGTCGTAGGCCATGCCCCGGCGTTCGGCGAACTGGTGGATCCGGTTCGCGAAAGCAGGCACTTCGCCGAACAGCGCGTATTTGTCGAGGCCGTTGCCGGCGGGTATGTAGACGACCCGCGACAGGCGCGCGAGCTGCTCGACCTCAGGGTCGTACGGTCCACGCCGCGTGAAGATGTCGGTGGCGATGCCGCGGTCGCTGAACGCTGTTGCGACCTCGTGAACGTAGACGTTGAGGCCGCCGTTGGCGTTCTGGCCGAGCGAGGCCGTGGGAGAGGTGTGCATGGATATGACCGCGATCCGCGAAGCGGCGCGGTCGGGGATCAGTCGGGAGTCCTCAGCCACGGTAGGCCGATCTCGCGTCGAGCCAGCGCCGGGTGACGCACACGAAGCCGGGACGAGGGACCGGCGAGCAACAGCCCATAACGGTTTAAACCTACGAGGATCGGCCGTATTCCCGCCCGAACCCAACGCGGGGCGGTGGATATGATTTTGGCTAGATGCGGGTCTCCAAGGGGCTGGTGCTCCTGCTGAGCGTGCCGGGGCTTTTCATCCTCACGGCGCTGTCCACGCTTGCCGATTCATCTCCATCACCTTCACCGAACTCGACCGCCAGCGGTGCCACCACGCTGCCCGGCGACCCAAGCAAGGGCGCGACCCTGTACGCGCAGAACTGCGCCACGTGCCACGGCGCAGGCCTCGAAGGTGGGATCGGAGCCGTGCTCAACCCGATCGAGAAGCTGCCCGGTGTCCCCAATCCTCTCGACCCGAACTTCCTGATCAACATCATCACCAACGGCCGCACTCCGCAGTCAGGCGATCCCAAGCAGACGGCGATGCCGCCGAAGGGCGGCAACACCAAGCTGACGGACCAGGACGTCAAGGACCTCGCCGCCTACATCATTCAGCAGAACCATTCCGCCGCCGGCGGTGTGCTGTCGCCCAACGAGCTGGCCAAGCGCACGATCCTGTGGGTCAGCATCGCGATCATCGCCATGGGCTTCATCACGTATCTGCTCTCGACGTACAACATGCGCTGGATCGCACGCCGCGCCGCGGCGCGTAAGAAGTAACCCAGCCCTCTTCTCTACACCCGACTCCAACCGGTGCGTCGCCGCGCATCCTGATTCTCTTCAGCGACACGGGCGGGGGACATCGCGCGGCGGCCGAGGCGCTGACCGACGCCCTGCGACTGCTCGACCCGACGTGCGAGATCACGGTCGCGGACCCGCTCATCGGCCAGGGTCCCGTGATAGTGCGACGGCTGGCGTCGCTTTATTCGCCCGTCATCCGTCGCTCACGCGCGGCGTGGGGCGCTGTCTATCACACGAGCAACACGCAGCCGACGTTCGCGGCGATACGCGCGGTCTTTGGCCCGGCGGTGCGTGGTGTGCTCCGCGAGCTGTTGCGCGAGCACGACCCCGATGTCGTGCTTTCCGTCCACCCGTTGCTCAATCACGTCGCCCATCAGGCGATTCGCACGAGCGGCCGGCCGCGCGCGCTGATGACGGTGATCACTGACCTCGTCGACTTCCATCGCGGTTGGACCTTCAGCCAGGCCGACCTCGTCATCGCGCCCACCGAACGCGCGCGCAGAGTCGCGCTGCGGCGTCGCGTGCCGCCCGATCGCGTCAAGCTGCTCGGACTTCCCGTCGACCTCCGTTTCCGCCCCCCCGCGCCCGGAGAGAAGCAGGCTCTGCGCCGCCGCTTCGGCCTCGCCGAGAACCGCTTCACGGTGCTCGTCATCGGCGGCGCCGCCGGGGTTGGGCACCTTGCTGCGCAGGTGCGCGTCCTTGCGCTCGAGCAGCATCCGTGGCAGATCATCGTCGTCTGCGGCCGCAACGAGAAGCTCCGCCGGCGCGTGCTCGAGCTTCCCGCCGCGACACCCATGCTCGTGCTCGGCTTCGTCGACTACATGCCAGAGCTGATGCGCGCGTGCGACCTGGTCGTGACCAAAGCAGGACCTGGCGCAATCGCCGAGGCGTTGGCAACCGGGCTGCCGCTCGTGATCACAGGTTTTCTGCCCGGACAGGAGTCGCCCAACGTCGACTTCGTCGTCGAGTCGCGCATCGGTTTTTTCGCACCGAAAGAATCCGACCTGCTGGACGAGGTCCGCGTCATGGCCGAAGGAGGTCCGACGTGGCGCGAGATGTCCGCGAATGCAGAGGAGCTTGCGCACCCTTACGCATCGTCCGACATCGCCCGTGAGTGCCTGCTGCTCGCGGTTCGCTACAGAGCGTCGACGCAGGCGAGCCGGTAGGCACAAAGCCGGCACCGGCGCCGCTCGGGACGGGACGGGAATCGGCCCGACCGTATGCCCTCCGCGACCTCAGTCCCGCGTTCCTCGGCCTCGCGTACCAGCGCACTCGCGTGCTCGACGGCGACGGACTGGCCGGAGGCGAGGTAGACGATCTCGAGCTCGAGCGGCTGGAGCTGCATGGCCTCGCTTGCGCCCAGGGCGTACAGCGCGACCTGGAGGTCTCGTTTGCGGCGCGTGATCGGCCTGCCGCTCTTGTAGTCGATGATCTTCCATCCGTCGGCCTCGCGGTCGATGCGGTCGATCACGCCGCGCAGCTTCCATCCATCGACGCCGACCTCGAATGGATGCTCGAGATACGTCGGCACGCCGGCGAAACCACCTCGCGCGCGATAGGCCTCGAGGGTCGCCGCGCCGTTGCGCTTGAACGCCGGCGCTCGCCGCCCATCGGGAAACGGCGTGACGCGCCAGACGTCGTCGTGGATCGCTCGCAGCGCGGCGGCCGAGATGCGCTTTCCGGCGCGCCGAAGCTCTCCCGCGCGCCGAAGCACCTCGTGCAGGATCACCCCGTGCACCGCCTCCGCGCTCTGCACGACCGGCAGGTGCTGCACGTGGCGATACCAGTACTGGCGCGGGCACTCCTGATAGGCGGCGATCGCGCTGTACGAAAGCTGCACGGGCGCGTGCTCGTCGACGGCCGGCGCTTCCACCGACGCCACCGGCGTCGCATTGACCTCGCGCTCGGCGACGACGTTCGCGCCCGCCGCACGTATCTCTTCGAGGAACCGTGACGGCCGCCACCGCCGCCCGCCCTCGTAATGCGACGCATGTGT
>DASSLJ010000238.1:0-6073 GCA_035689585.1 Candidatus Dormiibacterota bacterium | reverse complement strand
GCCATCTGCGCCTCGGCGGCCACCATGCCGAAGGGCTCGTCCCACCGCACCGCGCAGATCGTGACCGCGGACGCCTGCATCACGCGCCGCAGCTCGGCGCGACGCAGTGGACCGAGAAGCTCCACCCCATCGAGATCGGGGGCATAGCCCGGATCGTAGTGCGCGCCCGCCAGACGGACCGGAATGCCGCACGCTCTCGCCGCCGCGATGGCGTCCTCGATCCCTTTCTCGGGCGAGATCCGGCCGGCCACGAGCGCAACTCGTTCCGCTTCGACGCGCGACGTCGGGTAATCAGGCACTCCATTCGGAAGGACCTCGCCGACCTCGATGCCGGCCCGAGCCCAAGACGCCGCGGACGCGTGCGATACCGCGGCGAGACGCGCCGGCGAAAGCCCGCGGGCCGCCTCGACCACCGACGCGACGATCGGCGGCAGGTGCAGCGTGTGCAGCACCGGGAGGTCGCGCGCAAGCTCGAAGGCCGGCGCGTCGAATGCATGCTGGCTGACGACGTCCACGTCGTCGCCGATGGATCCGAACATCGCCTCCAGCGCCGCGGCCACGCCCGGCGATGGCGGCGGCTCGCCGCCACCGGGCATCACCAGCGCCGTCGAGGCGTCGCGCGGAACCGGCACCATCGCAAGCCGTACGCCGCGGACGGCAGATCCGTCCGCGCAGTGGAGCGTCACATCGTGTCCGCGCGTGGCGAGGCCTTGGGCGAGGTCGCTGACAAACGCTTGTGCCCCGCCGAGCTGCGCGGGAAGCAGCGGCGTCACCGGGGACGCCACCACGGCGATCTTCACAGCCACGATCTAGTGTGAGCGCGTAGCTCGATGGATTACGCGGAAGCGGTTGAGAAGGCGCCGCCAGGCTGGAGGCATTTCAGAATCGGAGATGTCGAGCGCCTGCCCGACACCGTTCGTGCGCGCGAGCTGGCGCGGATCCCCCCGCACGAGCCGGACGATCACGTGCTACGAGCGATGTTCTGGACGCTCATCTATCACCTCGAGCCCGAGAAGTGGGACGAGCTCGCGCGGGCCGAGCCCATCCATCGCGACGTCTTGGCAGCGCTGCCCAAAACCAAGACGGCGCTCGACGTCGGCGCGGGCAGCGGGCGCCTGACGGAGCACCTCGTCAGAACATGCGGTGAGGTCGTCGCCATCGAGCCGGCCGCCGGCTTGCGCGCGATCCTCGCGCAGCGGCTGCGCTCTGTTCGCGCGCTCGACGGATGGGCGGAGGCGCTGCCGGTCGACGATGGCTGGTCGCAGCTCACAGCGGCGTGTGGATCTTTCGGGCCCGATACGGCGATCTTGCGTGAGCTGGAGCGCGTGACGGCGAGCGGCGGAGCCATCGCGCTGATAAGCCCCGAGCAGCCCGATTGGTTCCAGGCGAACGGATGGCGACGAATCACCGCGGCACCCATCGATCCGCTGCCACATCCAGCGTGGATCGACGACTTCTTCGGCCGGCTAGACCCGCCCCACGAGATGGTCGTTCTCGACGTCGGCTGACAGCGCGTAGTCGATCGCCTGCTGCAGCGTCATCGCCCTCCCTTCCTCCAGTGCAGCGTCCTCCTCGGCCGAGATGCCCGGTGGCGGCCGCCATCCTTCTCTCAGGCCGACGAGCGAGCCAAGCCCTGCTCCCGACGCCGCTTCCTGGCTTTCCGAGGCGCCGGCGAGACGCGCCGCTCGAATCGCGTCGCCTTCGTCGCGAGCAACCCTGGCGAGGCTGGAAAGGACCAGCACCGGGCCAGTGTGGTCTTCGGCATCCGCGAATATGCGGAGCGCCTCGAGGTCGCAGCGCTTCGCGGTCGGCGTGTCGCTGAGGCGCAGCGCCAGGATGCCGCGCACGAAGAGAGCCCAGCCAAGTCCAAACCGGTCGCCCAGCCGGCGAAACATGCCGATTGCGTCTTCGATAGGCTCGATGGCGCTTTCGTCCTCGCCGCCGCGGAAGTAGGTCTGGCCCAGCGCCCACAGGCACTGCGCGTAGCCGCGGTCGTCTCCAAGCTGGCGGTAGATCGGGATCGCCTCTTCGAGAAGCCTCTTTGCTTTGGGGACGTCCAGTTGGGTGACCTGGAACGGAAACGACGCGTTGTAAAGCGCGTTCGCGATCTCGCGTGGTTCTCCGCTTGCGCGCGCGATGACGAGGTTCTCGTCGTAGTACAGGCCCGAGGTTTCCAGGTCGCCTTGCCAGTACGCGACTCCGCCGGCGGCCTCGAGCCCGCGAGCACGGGCGGCGCGGTCGTCACGTGCACCAGGCATGGCAAGGATGGCTTCAAGCCGCGCGCGACCTTCGCGAAGGTGGCCGCGCATCTGCCAGAAGCGCCAGTACGCCGCGCCAAGCAACAGCGCGCGGCGAGCATCGCCTCTTGAGATCACCCAATCGAACGCGGCGCGAAAGTTGTCGTTGTCCAGCGCGAGGCGGTCGAGCCATTTCTTCTGCTCCGAACCGAACAGATTCGGCCCAGCAGCCTCGGCAAGCGCCTGCATCGCCGCTGCGTGTCGATCGCGCATGACGTCTGCCTCGCCGCTCGCCTGCAGCGTTTCTGACGCGTACTCGCGGATCACCTGCAGCATCAGAAGTCGCGGCTCGTCATAGTCGGGCACCCGGCGGAGAAGGCTTTGTTCTGCGAGTTCATCGAGACCGGTCAGCACATCGAACCCGAGGTCAGGTGCGCACACCGCTTCCGCCTGCTCGAGGCTGCCACCGCGCGCGAAGACGGAGAAACGGCTGAAAAGCCGTTTATGCGTGTCGTCGAGCAAGTCGTAACTCCACGCGATTGCCCCTTGCAGCGTCTGCTGCCGGCTTGGCAGGTCACGGGATCCGCTGCCAAGCACCGTCATGCTCGTCTCGAGCCGGGTCAACAGCGCCTGCGGGCTGAAGAGCTTCACCCGGGCTGCAGCGAGCTCGATGGCCAGTGGCAGTCCATCGACGCGTTCGCAAATGCCGGCGATCGCCGGCGCATTGTCACCAGTGACCTGGAAGTCGTGCCTCGCCGCGACCGCGCGCTCGATGAAGAGCTTCACCGACTCGAACTGCGACAGCGCCGCCAGCGAAGGCAGCGCACGCAGGCTGGGCGTGCGGAGCGGCTCGAGCGCCAGCTCCTGCTCGCCGTAGATCTTCAAGGCGGCGCGGCTGCTCGTGATGACCTTGAGGTCGGGGCTCGCCTGCAGCAGCCGCGAGACCGCCGGCGCGCCGTCAGGCAGGAGCTGCTCGAAGTTGTCGAGCACGAGCAGCACCTTTCGTTCCTTGAGGTGATCGTTGACCGCCTCTTCGGGCGCACGGTTGCCGCTGACGGGAATGCCCAGCGACTGCGCGATCGCGGATGCGACCAGGTCGGGGTCGCGAACCGCCGAGAGCGGCACGAAATAGACGCCGCCCGGGAAATCCGTAATGCGGTCGGCGGCGACCTGAAGCGAAAGGCGCGTCTTGCCGATGCCTCCGGGCCCCGTCAGTGTCAGAACGCGAGTGCGCGCGAGCAGTCGCGTGGCTTCCTCGACGTCCTTCTCCCGGCCCACGAAGCTCGTGAGCTGCGTGGGAAGGTTGTTGGGCGTCGACTCGAGGGTGCGCAGTGGCGGGAACTGGTCGGGCACCCCATCAATGACGAGCTGAAACAAGGGCTCCGGTCGCGAGAGGTCCTTGAGCCGGTGCAGCCCAAGGTCCCGCACGGAAAGCCCGGAAGGCAGGCTCGCCGCGACGAGGGCACGGGTGGCCTCGGACACCACCACCTGGCCGCCGTGCGCCGAAGCCGCCACGCGCGCCGCGTGATGAACGTCAAGTCCGATGTACTCGTTGCCGACGAGCGGCGCCTCGCCGGTATGCATCCCGATGCGCACGCGGATCGGCCTGCCGCCGGGCCATTCCCGCCGGTAGAACTCGCGCTGCGCCTGCGCCGCCGCCCGGCAGGCGTCGATCGCCGACTCGAAAACGCAGAAGAACGAGTCACCCTCAGTGCGGAGCTCACGACCGTCTCCGCTCCTGAACGCCTCGCGAAGGATCGCGTGATGCGCGACCTGCGCGTCGACATATTTGTCGCCGAGCTCCTGCATGAGCCGGGTCGAGCCCTCGATGTCCGTGAACAGGAAGGTGACGGTCCCGGTCGGGAGCGTCATTGCACCGGGGTGGCCAGCGAACCGTGCAGCAGTTTGGCGAGAACGGCGCCGAGCTCGCGCTGATACTCCGCGCCATCGTATGCAAGCAGCGGATGCGGCGCGAGCAGGTGCTCTGAGATCTCCCCTTGTGCGCGGACGTAGATCGCGGGGTACGGATCGTCCTTGCCGTTGGCCTCGAGCGCGACCCCAACGGCGTCGGCGCCAGGTGTGTCGAGGAAATGCGCCAGCGGCTGGATCCCTTCGTCGGTGATCCCGCGATCCGCGTCAAATGTGATCACGCGCGCCAGGTACGACCGCTGATGCCAGAGCTCGGGGCCGCGGCTCACCTCGCCCAGCAGCAGGGACACGACCTCATCCGCCTTCAGAGTCGGGCGCTCCGTTTTCACGCCAAAACGTGACTCCGCGAGGTGCCTCGCCAGGACGCGCGCGTTGTAGCGATAACCCTGCACCGCGCCGGAGTTGCTCGGGATTCCGTGCTTCCGCAGTCCGTGCGCGGCCTGCATGATCGTCCCCGCGAAATAGATTCCTGGCACCGACGCACTCTCCCAGTGAGGAGTCTGCACCGGCAGCCGGCTCTGCCCGAACGTGGTTACGCCCAGCCCGGGCAGATCCTGCAACGGCGACACAAAACCCGTTGCGGCGATGACGTCGTCGACTTCGAAAGTCATCGTGCTTCCATCGGCTGGGCTCTTCGTCTGCACGGTGTATCCCTCGGCATGTCGCTCGACTCTTTCGATGGAGGCCTCGAGGATCACGACCCCACCCGCCAGCGCCCAGTCCTCGTACGGCTGGACGTAACGAGCGCGCACTCCGACGAGGGTGCGCGTGTCCACGGAGAGCTTGGTACGTCCTGGCGAGGCGAGCACGATCTGCCGCGCCCATGGAAGGAGTCCGGTTGCGATCTCGAAACCCGAGTTCTGCTTGCCCACGATGAAGATGCGACGCCCGGCGTAGTACTCCGGGTCCGCGTGGTGCAGCTCGCCGTACTGCTGCACGCCCTCGACCTCGAGCACCGGCGGGCGCCATGGCTCGGCAATGCCGACGGCAAAGACGGCGACCTGCGTCTCGTACTCACCGTCGCTCGTCGACAGCACGAAGCCGTCGCCTTCGGTACGCGTCGATTCCCACCGGCAGCCGTAGCGAACCCGAATACGCGTCGCGTCGACGAACTGGACGAGGCCACGCTCCATCTCCGGACGTGATGGGAAGTAGGAGGTGCCGTCCATCACGCGCGGCATGATGGCGCGCGATTCTTCCTCCTCGCCCAGAAGGCTGTTCCAGTCATAGCGCTCGTACTCGCGCGTCCCCGGGTCGTGCTCCGCGTACGGCTTGGTCCAGCTGAGCATCCGCTGGAAGATCGGCCAGCGCCGAAACATGCCGCCGGGCGCGTCATCCTGCGACAGCACCGCGTGCTCGATCCCGAGATGACGCAGGCTGTAGCTGAGCTGAAGCGCTCCCGGTCCGCTGCCGACGATGACGATCGGATAGCGACCCGGAGGAAACGGCCGCTCGGTCAGCTCAACCACCGGGTCGTCGTTCGCACCTTGCGGGCTTCCTCCTGGAGGATCCGGTACATGACGCGCGGATGACCGACGAGGAAACCCTGAAGCTCGGATCCCGGGAGAACCAGGCACCGCAGACGGTCATGGGCGACGATGTCGGCCGTCGGCGGCACGCCGAGCAGTGTCGAGATCTCGCCGAAGTAGTCACCCGGCCGAAGCGTCGCGCGGTCCTTGCCGTCGACGCGGATGGCCGCCGTGCCCTCGAGGATGACGTAGAAGTTGGACCCGGAAAGGCCCTGACGCAGAACCCTCTCGCCAGGCTGGAAGGCCTCCTCGGCGAAGACGTCGACCAGGCTCTCGAGCTCGGGCGCCGAGAGATCGGCAAACAGGGAGAACCCCGACAGAATGTCGACGACCTCCTCTCGTACGTCCACGGCTTAGCCGACCATTCTGGCAGCTAGT
>DASSLJ010000237.1:0-5526 GCA_035689585.1 Candidatus Dormiibacterota bacterium | reverse complement strand
CTTGCCGACGTCCTCGCCCATGACCATCACGCGGTCGTCGCGCTCCATCTCCTCACCCAGCGCGGAGCGAAGCGCCGCAACCATGTTCATCTCCTCGGTTTCGACGCCGTCCGCCGGATCGATCGCGGTTGGCGGGTTCAGTCCGTAGACGCTCGTGAGCGCGTCCTCGGGTTTCGGGTCGTCCGAGTCCATGCCTTTCTTGGTCGCCTCGGAGACTTCTTCTTTGACCTGGTCTTCGTACTGCGTGACCTGCTTTGTCGACAGCACGCCTTCCTCGACCAGCTGCTTCTTGAAGCGCTCGAGGCAATCGTTCTGAGCGAGCATGTCGATCTCTTCCTGTGACCGGTATCGGCGCTGGTCGTCTTCGGACGAGTGCGCGCCCAGGCGGTCGACGAGGCACTCGATGAGCGTCGGACCCTGGCCGGCACGCGCGCGGGCGACAGCTTCCTTCGACACGACGTAGCACGTGACCGGGTCGCGCCCATCGACCGTCACGCCGGGGAAGCCATATCCGGCGGCGCGCTGGGCGACGAAGTCGATGGCATATTCCTTCTTGAACGGCGTCGAGATCGCGAAGCCGTTGTTCTCGCATACGAAGATTTCGGGCAGCTTGTACACCGCTGCGAAGTTGAACGCTTCGTGCGCGTCGCCTTCGGCTCCGGCGCCCTCGCCGTAACAGGTGAGCAGAACCTTGTCGGTCTTGTCCATCTTCAGCGCGTATGCCACTCCTGCGCCTCGCACCATCTGCGTCGCGACCGGTGATCCGCCGGACGTGATGTTCAGGCGCGTGTCCGAGAAGTGACCTGGCGTCTGCTTGCCGCCGGAGGCAGGGTCAGCCGCCTTCGCCAGCACCGACAGCATGAGGTCGAGCGGAGTCATGCCCATACGCATGCACAGCACGACGTCGCGGTAGTACGGCGCGAGCCAGTCGTACTTCGGCTTGAGTGGCCATCCGATGCCGATCTGCGCGGCCTCGTGGCCGGCGCACGAGATGATGAAAGGTGCGCGGCCCTGGCGGTTCAGGACCTGGAAGCGGTAATCGATCTGCCGCCCGAGCAGGATGTAGTGAAACCACTCGGTGAGGACGTTTTCGTCGAGGTCGGTGTCACGCCACGACACCGGCTCCTGGAATCGCCACTCCGGGTTGAAGGAGTGCTCCTTCGTCTC
Source organism: Candidatus Dormiibacterota bacterium (assembly GCA_035689585.1). Taxonomy (GTDB): domain Bacteria; phylum Chloroflexota; class Dormibacteria; order Dormibacterales; family Dormibacteraceae; genus 40CM-4-65-16. The sequence goes on along the minus strand of DASSLJ010000237.1, from coordinate 4,359 downwards.
GACGGTCTGGGCCATCTAGTGTCGGGACCTCGAGGAACTCCGAGGGCTCGACACTAAAAGTGGATGGCGTGGCCGTCCACGGCCATCGCCGCCTCCATCACCGCCTCGCTCAGCGTCGGATGCGGATGGATGTTGCGGCCGAGCTCCCACGCGTCGCCCTGGAAAAGCTGCGTCAGTGCAGGCTCGGCGATGAGCTCGGTCGCCTCGTTGCCGATGATGTGCGTGCCCAGCATCTGACCGGTCTTGGCGTCGGCCACGATCTTCACGAATCCTGCGGTCTCGCCGTGGATCTGCGCGCGACCGATGGCGCTGAACGGCATCTTGCCGATCTTGACCTCGTGGCCTTTATCCCGCGCCTGCTTCTCCGTCATGCCGACCGACGCGATCTGCGGGTGCGAGTACGTGCAGCGGGTGACGAGGTTCTGATCCATCGCCGCGAGCCGCTGGCCCGCGATGTCTTCGGCCGCGACCACGCCTTCGTGCGACGCGGCGTGCGCCAGGAGAAACCCACCGACGACGTCGCCGATCGCGTGAATCGATTCGACCGATGTGCGCATCCATTCGTCGACCTTGATGAAGCCGTTCGGCTGCAGCTGCACGCCCGCCTGCTCGAGCCCGAGCTCCTTGGAAACCGCCGCACGGCCAACCGCGACCAGAAGCTGCTTCGCCCAGACCTCGCCCTGATCGGTCTCGACGCTGACTCCGTCTCGAGCCTTCTTCGCCCCGCTGACCTTGACGCCGACGCGAACGTCGATGCCCGCCTTCTTGAACGCGGCCATCATCTCTTTGGAGACCTCCTCGTCCTCGAGCGGTACAAGTCGGTCCAGGGCTTCGAGCAGCGTGACTTTGACGCCCAGCTCGTGGAAGAAGGTCGCGAATTCCACGCCCACCGCGCCGGCGCCGATGATCACGATCGACTCGGGTGCGCTTGACGCCTTGACCACGTTGTCCGATGACACGATGTACTGGCCGTCGAGCTCGATGCCCGGCAGCGACTTCACGGTCGAGCCGGTCGCGATGATCAGGTTCTGAGCGCTGACGCGCTTGCCGTTTACCTCGATGGTGTTGCGGTCGCGCAGCCGGCCTCGGCCCGCAACGACCTCGATCTTGTTCTTCTTCATCAGGTACTGGACGCCCTTGTACAGCTGCCCGACGACGGCGTCGCGGCGCTGAGCGATACGCGGGTAGTCGTAGCCGACGACCTCGGCCTTGATGCCGAACTCCGCGCCGCGGTTCGCGACACGGCTGTAGAGCTCCGACGACTCGAGCAGCGCCTTGGTCGGGATGCAGCCGACGTGCAGGCAGGTACCCCCGAGCTTGTCGGCCTCGACGAGGGCGACTTTCAGGCCCAGCTGCGATGCCCGGATCGCGGCCGGGTAACCACCCATGCCGCCGCCGAGCACAGCCACGTCGAAATCGAAGTTGGGCACCGAATTAAGTGTACGGAGGGCTAGCGCTTCGGCTTTCGAGCGCCGTTCGTGCTGACCGAGTTCGGTTTCTCACCGAGGTACAGCGTCTGCTTGCCGAACCAGAACCACATTGCCGGAAATGCGAGATACGCCCTGACAAGCCATGGACTCTGAGGCAGCCGGCTCTTGGTCGTGTACGGGAGGAAGCGCGTGACGATCTGCGCTGTCTTGAATCCGGCCATCGTCGCCGCCTCGGCAAGGCTCTTTTCGGTCAGCGCGGTCTGGTGGTCGATGAAGTCCCAGTAGCGGCCTCCCGTCAGCCTGATGTTCGGCTGAAGTATCAGGACTCTTCCGCCCGGCTTGAGCAGCGCAAACGCGACACGGAGCTGCTGCAGAACCGCCTCGGTGCTCGGCAGGTGCTCGAGGTAGTTGCTGAAGAACGCCAGGTCGAAATAGTCGTTGGGCAGCGACTCCGTCAGTTCCAGGCCGCTCGCGCGTACGAAACGGACGTCGCCGGGCAGCGCCCATCCCACGTCCCGGATGTCGGTCGCCCACCGCTCTTTGGCTTTGACGTTGCGGATGAAATAGCCGAGGTCGCATGCGATGTCGACGACCCGCGCATCGGGTCCCATGTAGCGCTGCAGGTATCTGCCGACCTCTCGCCAGATCGCATGCTTGGCCACGACGTCGGCCTGGTCAAAGCGGAGGTCGTAGACCTCTTTGAGCACGATCGGCGGCAGCTTGTCCTGCGCCGGATGCTTGGGCTCGTGCCGGATCGGGGCCGCCATTTCGGGACGAGAACGATAACGCCGCGGAACGCGATCTTCGGCGGTTTCGCTAACCCCGTTCGCCCAGCGGCACCGGCTTGCGAGGTTCGGGTCCGATGTACTCCGACTGCGGCCGGATGATGCGGTTGTGGCCGGCCTGCTCGAGCACGTGCGCGCTCCAACCCGCGACCCGCGCCGAAGCGAACGTGGGCGTGAAGTACTCGCGCGGCAGGCCGATCGCCTGGAGGACGCCCGCGGAGTAGAACTCGACGTTGGTCGACTGCGGCCGCTCGGGGTGCTCCTCGTGGAGGATGCGCAGCGCGATCTCCTCGACGCGCTCGGCGAGCTCGTAGAACTTCGGGTTCATTTGCCGGCACATCTCTTTGAGGATCTTGGCCCGCGGGTCGTACACGCGATATACGCGGTGCCCAAACCCCATGAACTTTTCCTTGCGCTTGCGCATCTCGCGCATGTGCTTTTCCGCGTCGTTCGCCTCACCGATCATCTCGAGCTGATCGAGCACCGCCGAAGGCGCGCCGCCATGCGCCGGGCCTTTCAAAGCGCCGATCGCGCCGACCAGCGCCGAAGTCAGATCCGACTCCGTCGAAGCGATCACGCGCGCCGTGAACGTCGATGCGTTCATGCCGTGGTCGGCGAGAAGGACGAGGTACGTGTCCAGCGCTCGCACGACTTCCGGACTCGCCTCTTTGCCGTTCATCGTGTAGAGGTAGTTGGCGGCATGACCGAGATCGGCGCGCGGCTTGATCGGCTCGAGTCCGTTCTGCCGGCGGAAGAACGTCGCGAGGATCGATGGGAAGGATGCTGTGGCATGGATCGCAAGCGGCACCGTCGGTTTGGCGAGCTTGTGCTCGACTCCCTGCACCGACACGACGCTGCGCAGAACGTCCATCGGGTCGGTGTCCATCGGCAGCGCATCGAGCGCCAGCGTTGCAGCGTCCGTCAGCGTGCGGTGATTCGTCAGCTCGAGCGAGAGCGCGTCGAGCTCCGCCCGGTTGGGAAGCCGGCCCTCCCACAACAGGAAGGCGACCTCCTCGAAGGACATCTCCTGAGCGAGGTCGGCGATGACGTACCCCTGGTACACGAGCCGGCCGTTTTCGCCGTCGACCATCGAGATGGCGGTCTGCGAGGCGACCACGCCTTCTAGGCCTGGAACGTAGGACGATGTCATCGCTTGGCGAGCTGCAGCGGCTTCTTGCCCGGCTGCGGCCCGACCCACCGCGACGCCGGCCGGATGAGCCGCAGGTCGGACATCGATTCGAGCACGTGCGCCGACCAGCCCGCGACGCGGGACGTGGCGAAGATCGTCGTGAACAGCTCCTTCGGAATCCCCGCGCCGGTGAGCACCACAGACGCCCAGAAATCGACATTGGTCGCGTTCGGGCGGTCCGGGTGCGCCTCGTGGAGGATGCGCAGCGCAACCTCCTCGGTCTTCTCCGCCGTCTTGTGCAGTGCAGGGTCCGCGGTTTTCGCCATCTCGCGCAGAATCTTCGCGCGGGGGTCGTACGTGCGGTAGACACGGTGGCCGAATCCCGAGAAGCGCTCGTGTCTCGCGTGTGCCTCGGCGAGCCACTTCTCGGCGTTGCCGGCGGAGCCGATCTTGTCGAGCATCGTGCGCGCCGCCAGCGTCGCGCCGCCATGCGCAGGTCCCTTCAACGTCGCGATCGCGCCGACGACGCACGACGTGAGATCGCTACCGGTCGAGGCGACGACGCGCGCGGCGAACGTGGAGGCGTTGAGGCCATGGTCGGCGAGCAGGACGAGATAGCTGTCGACCCAGTGCACCTTCTCGGCAGAAGGCTCCTCGCCGGTCATCATCCACAGCAGGTTCGCGGCGTGGCCGAGATCATTGCGCGGCTCGACGATGTCTTTGCCCTGCCGCCGCCGCTGGATCGCGCCGACGATGGTCGGAAAGACGGCGGTCAGCGCGACGGCCTCCTCGAGCGAGGGCTTCTTTAGTGAAGGAGTGGCGCCCTGCGCGGACACGACGGTGCGCAGCGTGTCCATCGGGTCGGTTTCCGCGTTCATCGCGGCCAGCGTTCCGCGCGCGGACTTGTTCAGGGCGCGGGCGGCGGCCATCTGTTGACGCAGGGCGTCAAGCTCCTTTTCGTTCGGGAGCTCGCCATTCCACAGGAGGTACGCGACCTCCTCGTAGCTGACGACGG
>DASSLJ010000236.1:0-8573 GCA_035689585.1 Candidatus Dormiibacterota bacterium | reverse complement strand
TGAAGCCCGTCTACTCGGTCGAGGACCGCCGCGCCGAAGAGCCGCAGCCAGGCACGTTCCCGTACACGCGAGGCATCCACAAAGACATGTACCGGGGCCGGCTGTGGACCATGCGCCAGTACGCAGGTTTCGGCACCGCGGCGGAGTCGAACAAGCGGTACCGATTCCTGCTCGACCAGGGCCAGACCGGCCTCTCGGTCGCGTTCGACCTGCCGACACAGATCGGCTACGACTCCGATGATCCGATGGCTAACGGCGAGGTCGGCAAGGTCGGCGTGGCCATCGACTCGCTCGAGGACATGGAGATCCTTCTCGAGGGGCTGCCTCTCGACAAGGTGTCGACGTCGATGACGATCAACGCGACCGCCGCGATGCTGCTGCTGCTCTACCAGCTCGTCGCCGAGAAGCAGGGCGTCGCAGCGGACAAGATCACGGGCACGGTTCAGAACGACATCCTCAAGGAGTACGCGGCGCGCGGCACGTACATCTTTCCGCCCAAACCATCCATGCGCCTGATCACCGACCTGTTCGCGTACTGCAAAGAGAACCTTCCGAACTGGAACACGATCTCAATTTCCGGCTACCACATGCGTGAGGCGGGCTCGACCGCGGCGGAGGAGATCGCGTTGACGTTGAGCCACGCCGTCGCCTACGTCGAAGCGGCGCGGGCGGCCGGCCTCGCGGTCGACGACTTCGCGCCGCGCCTCTCGTTCTTCTTCGCGTGTCACATGGACTTCTTCGAGGAGGTTGCGAAGTTTCGTGCCGCGAGGCGGATGTGGGCCCGCATCATGCGCGACCGGTTCGGCGCGAAGAAGGAGCACTCGCAAGCTCTTCGCTTCCATACGCAGACGGGCGGGGTGACTCTCACGGCGCAGCAGCCACTCAACAACGTCGTGCGGACAACGCTCGAGGCGATGAGCGCGGTGCTGGGCGGCACCCAATCGCTGCACACCAACTCGTACGACGAGGCGCTCGGACTCCCTTCCAAGAATGCCGTTGAGATCGCGCTGCGCACGCAGCAGGTCATCGGCTTCGAATCCGCAGTGCCTTACGTCGCCGATCCGCTCGGCGGCTCGTATTACGTCGAGAACCTCACGGATCGCGTGGAAGAGGAAGCGCTGGGGATCATGGCCGAGATCGACGAGCTTGGCGGCGCGGTGACCTGCATCGAAACCGGGTGGACGCAACGGCGCATCGCCGACAGCGCCTACCGCAAGCAGCTGCGCATCGAGTCCGGTGAGCGCATTGTCGTCGGCGTCAACAAGTTCACGGAGACCGACGCCAAACCGGTCGAGATCATGAAGATCAATCCCCGCCAGCAAGCGGCGCAAGCTCGCGCGCTGAAGAAGCTCCGCGCGCGCCGCGACCGGTCTGCGGTGGAGCGTCACCTCGCCGCAATCGAGCGCGCCGCGCTCGGCACTGACAACCTGATGCCGGTGCTGAAAGCCGCGCTCGCCGACTACGTCACGATCGGTGAGTGCTGCCGCGTGTTGCGCGGCGTGTTCGGCGAATACCAACCGGGAGAGGCGGCATGACAGACCAACAGGTGATTCCGATGCTGGCGTACGAAAACGGCGCGGCGTCGATGGATTGGCTCATCAAAGCATTCGGCTTTCGCGAGAAGGACAGGAGGGTCGAGAACGGCCGGTTGACGCACGGAGAGCTCGACACCGGCGGCGGTGTGGTCATGCTCGCGACGCCCTCGCTGCACTACCGCGGGCCGAAGCATCACCGCGAGGAATGCAAGGTCGCGGCGAGCTGGCACGACGTGCCGTACATCATCGACGGCGTCCTCGTGTATGTCGATGACGTAAACGCGCATTTCGAAAGAGCCAAAGCCGCAGGCGCCCTCATCCTGTCGCCCCTGGAGGGAAATCGGTATCGCGCAGAGGACGTCGAGGGACACCGCTGGATGTTCATGCAGCGATCGTGAGCGAGAAACCGCATAAAGTCGACCCGCTCAACGCCCTGCGCCAGCGCAAATACGAAGCGGGTCACGGCGACGCCGAGGCATTCAAGCGGCAGCACGCCAAGGGCAAGCTGACCGCCCGAGAAAGGATCGGACGCCTGGTCGATCGCAACTCGTTCGAGGAGCTCGACCTCTTCGCTCGCCACCGCGACGGCCACCCGGGCGACGGTGTCGTCACCGGCATGGCCAAGATCGACGGCCGCGACGTGATGCTGTTCAGCCACGACGCGAGCGTCTTCGGTGGTTCGCTGGGCGAGGTCTTTGCCAACAAGGTCATCAAAGTGATGGACCTCGCAGTGAGCAACCGGATCCCGATCATCGGCATCAACGATTCGGGTGGCGCGCGCATCCAGGAGGGAGTCGTCTCGCTGGCGGGGTATGCGGAGATCTTCTGGCGCAACGTCGAGGCCAGCGGCTTGATCCCTCAGCTCAGCCTGATCCTCGGCCCATGCACCGGCGGCGCCGTGTATTCGCCGGCGATCACCGACTTCACGTTCATGGTCCACGGCGTCGGCTACATGTTCATCACCGGCCCGGAGGTGATTCGCGTCACGACCGGCGAGGACGTGACGTTCGATTCGCTGGGCGGGGCGGAGGTGCACAACGTGCGCTCGGGCGTCGCGCACTTCCTCGCCGAAAGCGAGGAAGAGTGCTTCACGCAGGTCCGCAAGTTGTTCAAATACATCCCGCAGAGCTGCGAGGATCAACCGCCACAGCTGGAGGCGACCGACGAGGCCGAGCGTTCGGCGCCGGGATTGGCCTCGATCATCCCCGACAACGCGAAGGAGCCTTACGACATCAAGGACGTGATCGGCATGGTCGTCGACCACGGCGAGTTCTTCGAGGTCCAGCCGTTTTACGCGATGAACCTGGTCGTCGGTTTCGCGCACCTGGACGGAAAACCTGTCGGCGTCGTCGCCAACCAACCGAAAGTGATGGCGGGTGCCCTGGACATCAACGCTTCCGACAAAGGCGCGCGGTTCGTGCGCTTCTGCGATGCGTTCAACATCCCGCTCGTGACGTTTGTCGACGTGCCGGGTTTCCTGCCGGGCACGGCACAGGAGTACGGAGGCATCATCCGCCACGGCGCCAAGCTTCTCTACGCGTTCAGCGAGGCGACAGTGCCAAAACTGACCGTGATCACGCGCAAGGCATACGGCGGCGCGTACTGCGTCATGTGCTCCAAGCACATCCGCGCGGACTTCAACGTGGCATGGCCGACGGCGGAGATCGCGGTCATGGGGCCGGAGGGCGCGGTCAACATCCTTTACCGGCGCGAGCTCGCGGCCGGATCGGCCGACCGCGCGCGGCTTGTGTCGGACTACACCGAGCGTTTCGCCAACCCGTACATCGCCGCCGAGCGCGGCTACATCGACGACGTGATCGAGCCGGGGCGGACGCGGTCCGAGCTGATCCGCGCCCTCCGGATTGCGACGCGCAAGGAACGCAGGCGCAGCCCGCGCTGGCACGGCAACATCCCGCTCTGACGAAATGATCCGGTTGCGGCGATTCGCCGAAGGTGACTGGCCGCTTTTGGTCGCGCTCAATGCGCCGGAGATGACGGAGCACCTGGGTGGCCCGGAGACGGACGAGGCGTTGCGGAAACGCTATGAGCGTTACCTCGCCGCGGCGGATTCGGAGACCGTGTTCTGCTACACGGCGGTGCTGGAGCCGGAGGGGGTCGCCGTCGGCAATATCAACTTCTGGGAGCGCGAGTGGGAGGGCACCAAGGTCTACGAGATGGGGTGGGGCGTCGTGCCCGAATACCAGGGCCGAGGACTCGCGTCCGAGGCCGTCAAAGAAGCGATCGAGCTGGCCCGTGCCACCGGCCGGCACGATTCCATCCATGCCTTTCCGTCGGTCGAGAACGGCCCGTCCAACGCGATCTGCCGCAAGGCCGGCTTCGAGCTCGTCGGGCCGAGACAGTTCGAGTACCCGAAGGGTCATTGGATGGAGTGCAACGACTGGCGATTCGTGCTTCGCCAATAGACTTATTGGTGACGGATGCCCCATCAGGATGCTCAAGGACGATGGATCTCCGACGACGGTCTGCAGTACTGGGATGGATCCGCCTGGCGGCCGATGTGGCAGCCGGCGCAACCGCGCGGCGGCGTTTCGGCGCTTCCGGCGGTGCTGATCGGCTGCGGTTTCGCGCTCGTCGTCGTCATCGTGCTCGCCATCGGTGGCGTGATCCTGTTCAGCAGCAACTCATTTCGAACGCAGTTGTGTCAGAGCTGGAACAACAACCCGCGGGACGCGCAGACACCCTGCCCATTTCAACCCTCGCAGTAGCTTGAAACTCCTCGAGTACCAGGCCAAAGAGGTCCTCTCGTCGCTCGGGATTGCGATCCCGCCCGGCAAGGTCGCAAAGACACCCGACGAGGCCGCCGAGGCGTGCGAGCAGCTCGGGCCGGTCGCAGTCAAAGCGCAGGTCCCCGTCGGCGGGCGCGGCAAGGCCGGCGGCATCAAGCTCGCGCGCGATCCGAAAGAGGCGCGCGCGGCCGCCGAGCAGATCATCGGCATGGACATCAAGGGCTTTCGCGTGCCGCTCGTGTACTGCGAGACCGCGCTCGACATCGCACGCGAGATCTATGTGGGATTCACCGTGGACCGCGACGCCCGCGCCAACGTCCTTTTGCTTTCGGCCAAGGGAGGGATGGACATCGAGCAGGTCGCGGAGGAGTCGCCGGAGGCGATTGCGCGTCTGTACCCGAGTCCCTGGCGCGGGCCGCTCGACTTCGAGCTGAACCAGCTGATCTTCGACGCGGGGCTCGGAGAGCTTGCGCGTCCGTTGGCGGCGATGATCAAAAAGCTCTACCGCGCGATACCCGACTACGACGCGCTGACGGCGGAGATCAATCCTCTCGTCGTGACGAAGTCCGGCGAGCTGATCGCCGGCGACGCCAAGCTCGAGATCGACGACAACGCCACGTGGCGTCACCGAGACCTCGAACAGAGGTATGGGGCTGTCCTCGAGGGCGATCGCTACGAGGTCGAAGCGAAGAAGCGAAGCCTCACCTACGTTTCGCTCGACGGCGACATCGGCATCATCGGCAACGGCGCGGGTCTGTGCATGGGCACGCTCGACCTGGTCCAGCGCGCCGGTGGCAAAGCGGCCAATTTCTGCGACATCGGAGGAGGCGCTAAAGCCGAGGTCGTGGAAAACGCGCTCGCGGTGATCTTGATGAATCCGAAGGTGAAGGGCGTGCTCATCAACGTGTTCGGCGGCATCACGCGTGGCGACGAGGTCGCCAAGGGAATCGTCACCGCACGGGACAACCTGCACATGAAGCTGCCACTCGTTGTGCGCCTCAGCGGCACGAACGAAGAGGAGGGCCGCGAGATCCTCAAGAAGCACGGCATCGAACCGGGCGTCAACGCATGGGAGGCGGCGCAGAAGATCGTCGAGCTGACCCGGGCCGGAGCAAGGGCATGAGCATCCTCATCGACTCGTCGACGAAGGTCATCGTCCAGGGCGTCACCGGGCGCGAGGGGTCGTTCCACACCGAGCAGATGCAGGCTCTGGGCACGAAAGTGGTCGGCGGCACATCGCCAGGAAAGGGTGGGACCACGCACCTTGGAGTGCCGGTGTTCAACACGGTCGCCGATGCGGTGGAGGCCACTGGCGCGACCGCGTCAGGCATCTTCGTCCCGGCGCCTTTTGCACCCGACGCGATCATGGAGGCCGCGGCCGCCGGGATCACGCTGATCGTGTGCATCACCGAGGGCATCCCGATCCAGGACATGATCCGGGTCAAGGACTACCTCCGCGCATACCCTGCCGCTCGACTGCTGGGCGCCAACTGTCCCGGGCTCATCACGCCGGGCCAGGCGAAGATCGGCATCATCCCGCAGCGCATAACCAGCGCGGGCCGCGTAGGCCTCGTGTCGCGAAGCGGCACGCTGACCTATGAGGTCGGGTCCGCGCTATCCGCGAAGGGCATCGGCCAGTCGACGATCGTCGGCATCGGCGGTGACCCCGTGCTCGGACTGACCTTCACCGACGTGGTCGATCTCTTCGAGAACGATCCGGACACGACGCACCTGGTCCTGATCGGCGAGATCGGCGGGAGCGACGAAGAGCACGCTGCTGAGCGGTTGGCTCGCGGCTCGCGGCTGAAGACCGTCGCCTTCATCTCCGGCCGGACCGCTCCCGAGGGCAAGAGAATGGGCCACGCGGGCGCAATCATCTCGGGCAATCGCGGTACCGCGAAATCGAAAGAAGAGGCGTTCCGCCGCGCGGGCGTCGCCGTGGCCGAGACGACCGACGAGATCGTCGGCTTTCTTTCGTGAGCGCGATTCCGCTGACCGCCGCAAGACTGCTGCCGGCGGACCGGCGGCGTGACCTCGCGGTTGCGTCCGCGCTCGGGGTGTGGCTGATCTACACGCGCGTCTACTGGGTGCTCCGCGCGACTCACCTGGTCGGACCACCGTGTCCCTTCTTCTACCTGACGGGTCATCCATGCCCGTTCTGCGGAGGCACGCGGTCGTTCGCCTACATGTGGGAAGGAGATCTTTCCGACGCGGTTCGGCTGTATCCGCTCGGCCCGGCGATGTTCGCCGGCACGTTCGTCGCGATCGGAGGACTTGTCAGCGGCGCGGTGACGGGCCGCACGCTCCGGCCGAATCTGTCGCGCGAGCAGTGGCGCGGGATCGTCATCGGCGTCATCGTGACCGTGGTGATCAGCTGGGCGTTGAAGGTGCTCGTCCTCGGGAACTAACGTCCGAGCGCTCGGCGAAGAGGAGTGGGCGGTCTACCGCCGGGTTCGCCTGGAAGCGCTGCGCGAGGCGCCGTACGCATTCGGTTCGACCTACGCCCGGGAGAAGACCCGTTCCGAGGCGGACTGGCGGCAGGCGGTCAGATCGCGGGTACGCTTCGTCGCCGAGGTCGACGGCGCGGTCGTCGGGACCGCCTCGGGTGGCGACGCCGATCGGAACGGCACAGCGGCGCTGACGGCGATGTGGGTGGATCCCCGCTACCGCAGGCAGGGGATCGGCGACGTGCTCATCCGACGCGTCGTCGACTGGGCCCGCGGGATGGGCTACGGCGAGCTCTTCCTATGGGTCGTCGATGGCAACGGCAGCGCCGAACGGCTCTACGAGCGCAACGGTTTCCGCGCCACGGGAGCTGTGCAGGAGGTCAGGCCGGGCGAGCTCGAGCACGAGATGTCGAGGTCCCTTCGATAACAGCGGCGACGACCGGATAGACCAGCTCTGTGTTCTGGGCGGCGTCGGCGGGATCGATCAGATCGTGCGGCAGGTGATCGGCGACTGGAAACTCGATCGTCTCGACAGTCGCGCCGTGCTCTCGCCAAGACTTGATCAGTGAATACGCCGACCGGTTGTCGAGTCGCGGCTCGGCCGCGTTGGTGATGACGGCGATCGACCTCGCTCGAGGTGCATCGCGGCGTGCTTTCTCGACAAGTGTGCGCCCGCACTGCAACAGCGCGGCCACGGCGTGCGTCGACAAACGCGGATAACCGTACGGCGGTCCGATTCGATCTTTCTGCTTGCGGTCCCACCACAGGTAGACGTTTGGCATGTGCGGCGCGATCCGGCCCAGCGCGCTGAAAACAGGAGCCGGCATCGACCGCAGCCCGAGCATCGGGGCGATCAGCACTGCACGGTCGATGTCGACGCGCTCGTGCGCCATAAGGCCGGCCAGGATTGCGCCCAGGGAAAGTCCCGCAACCGTGCAGTGTTCTCCGAGCGCGGCGCCGACCTCGGCGGCGCGGTTGGCGACCGCGGTCAGGTGGTCGGCGCGGAGCTCGGCGATCGCGGTCGTGAGGCGATCGCTGTAGCCGTGGCGCGGATAACGCGGAATGAAGACGTTCCAGCCCTTGTCGAAGAACACCCGGCCCAGGGCGTCCATCTGCTGCGGGCAGTTGGTAAAGCCGTGGAGGAGGACCAGCGATCGGTCGCTTCGCCGTCCATGCGTGTAGAGGCGGGTGTGGCAGAGCGGGTTGACGTTCGGCCCGTCGAGGTCCTTGATCGTCTGGGCGATACGGAGCCCTTCCGCGTAAAGGTCGTGCAAGGATGGTGACGTGGATTTTGAACTGACCCAGGAGCAGCAGGCGATTCGCGACACCTGTCGTGACTTCGCCCGCGAGGTCGTCGCCCCCGCCGCCGAGCATCTCGACCGTGAGCACAAATTCGGCTACGACGTCGTTCGCCAGATGGGAGAGCTCGGGCTCTTCGGGCTCCCTTTCGAGGAGGAGTTCGGCGGAGCCGGCGGGGATTTTCTTTCCCTCTGCATCGCCATCGAGGAGATCTCGCGCGCCGATGCGGGCGTCGGCATCACGCTCGAGGCGGCGGTTTGCCTGGGCGCGGCGCCGATCTACGAGTTCGGCACGCCTCAACAGAAATCGCAGTGGCTACCCGACCTGCTGGCCGGTCGCAAACTCTGGGCGTTTGGCCTGACCGAACCCGAGGCCGGCTCGGACGCCGGCGCGACGAAGACGCGCGCGGAGCAGCACGACGGCCACTGGGTGATCAACGGCGCCAAGCAGTTCATCACCAACGCCGGGACGGACATCTCCGGCCTCGTGGTGATCACCGCCGTGACCGGGATCGACGACACGACGTCGTCGCACGGCTCCGGTCG